>NZ_JBIVOJ010000007.1:0-276043 GCF_044754065.1 Psychrobacillus sp. NPDC093180
CAAAGGGGATAAGCATGGAGGAGCCGTATGCGATGACCCGCACGTACGGATCTGCGAGAGGCGCATGAATTAATTTTCATGCGCCTACTCTATTTCTATTAGCAAGGTAATCAAACCTAACTTTTAATGAGTACTTATTCTAAGTAAACTCATAATAATTCGGAATATTGTGCTGAATTGTAGATTAATAGAACAAGTACTGCAATAATAGGAGTATATAAAGACAAAGGGGAGTATAATTTCATGGGGTTTAAAGGTCTGATGCTGGGTCTATTATTTACTGTTTTATATGCTTCTGGGGCAATAGCTATGAAATTTGGACTTCAGTCTGCTCCTCCATTAACACTCGCTACACTGCGCTTTATTATTGCTGGTTTGTTGCTATTAATCTATATCTATGTACTACAAAAGGGAAAATATGCAGTACCGAATAAGAAGGAATTTGTTATTTTATTTTGGTTAGGTTTGTTAAATACTTCCTTGTTTTTAGGATTAGGGTTAATCGCTCTTCAAACGGTTTCCTCTGGTATTTTTAATCTTTTCGTACCGGCAAATTCTTTGTTGTATGCTCTACTGGCCTTCTTATTTTTAGGGCAATCCATTGGGCGAAAGGAAAGGGGTGGGATGGTAATATCATTTATCGGATTATTCATCGCTTCTTACCCATCATTAATAGGTAGTCATGCTACTATTGGGGGTATTTTATTATTAGCTTGTGCGATTATATCGATGGCGGTCGGTAGCCTTGTTTACAAAAAAACGAATTTACAATTACCATCGATTGTAGTTAACACATGGCAGGTAGTTTTTGGAGGTCTTATCTTAATTATCCCGTCCCTTCTATTAGAGGCTGGTGAACCAATCACAATGGATGTGAAATTTATCGGTTATTTACTTTGGTCTATATTTGCTCTATCTATTTTCAATTTAAGTCTTTGGTTTTACTTGCTTAAAAAAGATGCCATTGCAGCAAACAATTGGTTGCTTTTGAATCCTATAGCAGGCTATCTATTAGCAGCAGTGCTCTTAGGAGAACATATTACGATATATGCGGTAATTGGAACTTGTTTTGTTTTGTTCGGTCTATATTTGTCGGGAAATTTTCGTGTGAAATCTTCTAATACAGGCGTTGCACAAGTTTCGAAAGTATAAGTGGTGATTGGCTGATGGTTGTATGCAATATTTCGGGAATTATTCGACTGGTAACCCCTAATACTAGACAAACTATTAATCTATTATGGTAAAATATACTATATTAAGCTAAATAATTCTATGAACGGAGAATGAAGGAATGAAATCAATCAAAATGATCGCAGGATTCTTAATTTGTTTAATGCTCCTATCTTTTTCATATGAAGAAGCTTCCGCAGAGTCAACCTGGACTTCTAAGTGCTCATCATTTGGGGCAATAAAGCCGAACCAAAATCCAACTTTTCAGCATATGAACTGCTTACTGACGAATGCTGCTTTAGAGGCGAATATCCCTCCCGAAGTGGTAAAAGCGGTAGCTTCAAGAGAAAACGGGACGTGGAAACAATTTGATGAGAATGGTCAGCCTGTAATCTCAATAGACAATGGAATCGGTCTGATGCAAGTTACCAATCAATCAAACTATGATCAAGAGAGATTGAAATACGATATTAAGTATAATATTCAAGCGGGTATCGAAATCCTTCGCAGTATGTATGATCGTAAAGATTTGCCTAAAATAAAGGGAGCAGGACCAGAAGTAATCGAAAATTGGTACTTTCCAGTCATGGCCTATAACGGTATAAAGCCTGTTAACAGTCCTCTATATCAGTCCAGTGGTGTAAAGAATATAGATGCTTACCAAGAAAAGGTTTTTTCATTTATTGAAAAAGATAGTTACTTAAATGGTACAAAATTAGTTCAAATTCCTTTCCTTACTGCTGATTTTCAATATAATCCTAACAGTATTGAAAATATTGTATTTAAACAAAAGGAATATATAGTAACGGATCAGATGCATACCTCTGCATATCGATTTCAAAAAGGAGACAAGGTACAGATAACAGTGGACACAGTAAATTTAAGGTCACAACCGAGTACTTCATCTGCTGCAAAAGCTGTAACTAAAAATACTGCTTTGACGATTGATGGAAATTTCCTGTATGACCAATCTCCGACTAGTAAAAATCAATTTGTTTGGTACCCGGTTAAAACAGCTGATCAAAAGGTAGCTGGTTATATTTCATCAGCTTACATTACGAAAAAGTTAGATGTACCTGCAACTCCCGTAAAAGTTATGTGGGGGAAAACAGAACTAAAAATAGGACAAATAGGGAAAGTAACAATTCTCGCTAATACCAACTTAGTGAAAATAGAGAGCAACGGTTCTTTGACAACGGTTCGTTCATTGAAAAAAGGCGAAGAATATCGAGTTTATAGCTATAAGAGTAATAATGGCGGTTTATATGGTGTAGGTGGCGGAAGCTACGTTCAAAAGTCCGCTAAAGTAAAATACGAAACACCATCTAAAAGGAAGTTAGCGTTACTTGCTCAATAAAAGTTGTCATAAAAAATAAAGGGTGATACATATTTAGTTATGTATCGCCCTTTATTTTTTGCTCAGGAGCTCTATTATGGGAGTACTAAGACCGGATTCCTTTTGTTACTATTTCTATGATAATCCCTTAATCTACCTTCAAAAATAAGTTGAAAATCTGCAGAATATGGTAAGTCACTTGGTTCCACAAGCGAAACATCTTTTTCAAAGCTAATGACCTTACTTTCCTTTAAAACAGATGCCACAAATTGAGAGCAGAAGAAAGCATTCTTTCTTTTTATCGGCATATTAAATGGCACACCAAATAATCCTATAAAATTATAGCGATAATGTTCCTTTTGTGCAGCTATTTCTTGAATATATTGGTGCATCTTTTGAAATTCATCGGTAGTTATGGTTAAAGAATAGATGGCACAGTCTGCTTGTTTAAATAAGATAGAATGGGTATCTTCTCTAACGAATCCACCCATAAAAGGATTTCTTGCCGTTTTTCTCCCGAAACTATATATTTCGGATAATTCAGCATCGAATGCGATTGAGGCGTGGTTATAGGGTTTTTTCGTATAAGACTTAATCATTTTTGTTAAAATTGTTCCTGTATCAGTTAAAAGGATGTAAATTGTTTTTTCACTGAACATAATCCTCACCTTTGTATTCTAAAAGATCTCCAGGTTGGCATTCTAATGCTTTGCAAATCGCTTCTAAAGTGGTTAACCGAATCGCCTTTGCCTTTCCATTTTTAAAATTAGAAAGGTTTGCCATCGTAATTCTAACCTTCCCCGATAGTTCGGTCACGCTCATTTTTCGTTTAGCAAGCATTACGTCAATATTTATTATAATGGCCATATTATTCACCTCAGCTCAGACTATTAAATCGTTTTCCTCTTTCAAATCGATAGCTTCTTTTAAAAGCCTCTGAAGAACAGCAGCAAAGACGGCAATCACCATGGAAGCAAAAATAGGAATCATCCCCATTATTACAAGACCAGGGGCGTCGTCTGCCTCTGCCATAATAAAGACAAATGGCAGAGCAACCAGATACAAACAACTTATACTGATTGCACAGTTTTTTATTTTCTTTAGAGCTCTCACAGATAATTCCGAGAAAGCTTGGTTCTTATCTATATAGGTTAAAAGGTTAAATGTTTGATACAAAGCGAAGTAAAATGGGACTGCTGAAACATACATAACCATTAAAATACCATAAACTAAAAAAGCTAAATCGGAACCTCTTTCCACTGCCTCATATGCTTCATTTGCTATCTGAGGTAACACAAATAAACACAAAGCAAGTACGGGGATTCCCATCAAAATAACCGCCAACTTTAAAAAGAGTGTTGATCCTCGTTTCATTAAAAAACACCTCATATAATTATTATGAATTGATTTTAACAAATTATTTATCGTTTTACAATATATAATTATTAATTATCATTATTTTGTTATTGAAATTTAATTTCTTGAATCGTTGCTATATATGTAGAGTGTCAGACTTCCGATTCATTTAAAGCTGAGTATGGGAGGAAAGAAAATATATCATCGGTTGCAGAAAGCTCTTTACTTGTAGTGTTAGTCTCAATTGAAATAAGGTTGCTTATCTGTCACTGTTTGGATAATATTGTATATAGATATAATGCATATTTTAAAGAAGATCTAGTTGGGGAGTAGCATAAGTTATTATAAGAAATAGCGAAAAATTACATTTAAAAGACTGAATGTTCCGTTTATATAAAGGTTTATTTAGCTTCCACCGAAAGAGCCAATTGTATATGAAGTGAAAGTATTATTGGTAGAGTTTTAGAATAAGAGAAATTTTGATAATAGGATGAAAAAACACTCGGAATACAAGAGTTAGTTTTTTGGGGAGAAATTCATAACTTGAGGGAGGGATGTCTATGTGGAAAGTTTTAAAGACTTTTTTTATTCTAGAGAAATCGAATAAAAAGAATATGTTTGCTTGTATGATTGTGGCAGCATTTGTTTTTGGATTGATTTTTTTTGTGAAAACGGAGGACTTAGGAAACTCCCTAAAAGAAAAATCTGGGGAATATCAATCACTTTCTGTAGCATTGAATAAATTTCAAAATGTAGATGCTACAGACAATGGAAACGGTAGTGATCTATATAAGAATTTGGTAGTGCAGCAACAATTAATAGCTAAGCAAAGAATGGCCGTAAAAGTGGATCGACCCCAATGGTTTTTGGATACCGCATTAGAGGTGGTGAATCTAAGGGCTAGCGCTTTTGATATGGAGGGATTTGATAAAGTTGCTAGTAACCTACCTACCAAAACAGAAAACCAATTGGATAGTGTCTTCTATGAACATATAAAGAAGACGGAAGTTCCTTTATCTTTGGATTCTTTGTCCTTTTTTCCGTTTCTCGCTTATTTGTTTGGGGTTTTAGGTTTCCTTTGGTTCATTTTTATGAGCATTTATTCATGTGGGATCATGGTAGAAGATTTCCGACATACGTCTTTGATTAAGGGCTATCCAATAACGTTTGATAAGTACGTGATAGCTAAATGTATTTCCTCTATGCTTCTAGTAGTTGTATTTCTATTAGAATTATTTGTTTGCAGCCTACCGTTAATTTATTTTAAGGGGTTAGGGGATCCTACTTATCCTATTGCTATATTTAATGGTACTTTTGACATTTATCCGATTTACAAATACATAGGTTTAGCTTTACTTTATATGATTTGTATTTCTATTTTTACCATCTTATTATCAGTCATTTTAAATGTTTTATTGAAGAATATGTATTTGACGTTATTTTTGGAATTGCTATTATTTGTTTTCCCTATGTTATTTCCAAGTATGATGAATTTTCTTCCATTTAACCCGTTTAACTATATGAACTTTTCTAGCGTATTAAATGGACAGACGCTCGATCTTGCCAACCCAGTCTTCTTAAATAGCATACATGGACTTATGTATATTGGAGTAAGTATTATCCTGATGATTGCTGCTGTAAAGTTATTTTTGACGACTGGAAAACTAAAAAGGGTGTAGGGGGGTGAGGTAATGTGGGCGTATTTTAAGATGGAGATTATCCAATTTATGAGCAATAAAAAGAATATCGCAATTTACGTTATTCTACTTTTCTTCTCTTGTTATTATGCATTGGTAATAGCTCTAGCATATGATCCGATTGAAAAAGTAGATGTAAGTGAAATAGAGGCAAGGTATTTAACAAAAGAAGAGTTTCTTAATAATGTCGTGATTAATGATTGGACACATCCTTTAACCAGATTTGCTGCTTCCATATACCCGGAATGGAATGAATATGAAAAAGAAAGATTAGATGCTATTAAACAGGATAATTTAAAAAATTACGCGGAAGCCACATTTAAATGGTATACGTACTCCGATAATATAATTTTTAACTGGGGAGGAGAAATATTATTCTACAATCCTGGCTATTACACGTATGGAAATGATTACGCAAGAATGGACGGGCATTATGGGTATTTATATTCTGCCAGTCGCTACCAAGGCTATTCAGAGGGGAAATCGAATTTATCTATAAACGTTTTCGAGGAAAGGACGGTACTACAAACAGTACAACGTTTGTTGCACTCCTACTTACCACTGATTCTCATTGTGAGTTGCATACTTTTCACAGTGGATGTTGTGCTAAAGGATCGAAGAAATCCGACCTTATTACAAGGATTACCACTTTCAGATTGGCAGAAGTTAATGGTTAAAGGAATAGTTTCTTTATTGGGAAGCTTGCTTGCTATTATCCCACTTTCCGTTGGTCTATTTATAATAGGCACTAAATATGGCTTTGGCGAATTTGAATTACCAGTACCGATTTATTCTGCTGGGGAAAAAATATTTTCAAATATAATGATGCGTGATTATCTCATACAAAACATGCTACTTATTGGTTGCTGGTTTTTATTCTTTATTTCGTTGACCTTGCTTGTAAGTGTAACGATCAAAAATGAGTTTGCCAATCTATTAGTATGTTGCATGTTTGTTATTGCTGAATTTATGTACTTTGCTAGAGGGATAGGGGCGCTTCGAGATGTTCATTGGTATCCTACGAGTTATATACAAACGGGGCAGATTATTTCAGGTTATCGCAACTTTCTCTATGGTACCGAAGCACTCACTTTAGGAACTGCACTGTCCGTAATTGGCTTGAGTGCATGTGTATTTCTATTTTTAACTTTCTTAATCAGTCATCGAAGAAAGTTTAAGTTATTTTAATTCCATAGGAGCGGAGGGAAAAAATGATTGAACTAAAAAATATTGGCGTCCGGTTTTCAGAAAGGGATATTTTAAAAGATATTTCGGTGATGTTTCATCCAGGAGAAATAATCGGTTTAGTAGCACCCAACGGAACAGGAAAATCAACGCTTATGAATGTCATCATGAATTATGTCAATCCAAATAAGGGAAAAGTCATTCTTAACGATAGGTTGGAGTATACAAATAAAAAGAATGAAGTAAAAATCCATCAGCTTGTATCCATGATGCCCGATCAAAGTGACTTATACGATCAAATTTCAGGAACAGAGCATTTAAAGATTTTTTCGTCGATGTGGAAAAGTGATGCAACATTAATAGAAAGCACAATCAAAGAATTGGGCATGGATTCCTATGTAAATAAACGTACAGGCACTTATTCTTTAGGAATGCGGCAAAGGCTTTGTTTTGCCATGCAAATTGTATCAAATACCCAAGTCATGCTGATGGACGAAGTGATGAATGGATTAGACCCAACTCATGTGGAATTGATTTCGCAAATATTGGTGAAAAAGAAGTCGGAAGGAAAAACGATTATAGTAGCTTCTCATTTATTAGAAAACCTAGAAAAGTATGCAGATCGTATTTACTTTATGATAGATGGTCAATTAATGCTTATTAATGATGGATTAAAAGAGAGAGAAATCACAACTGTTCGTGTAATAGGAATGACAGATGATTTGAAGGAAAAGTTTTCAAATGAATTTACAGAAACAAATGTACAAACATTACCCAATGGTATTGTGTTAATAGATGTACGGGGATATGATTCCAAGAAATTAGGGGATATTGTAGAGTTTCTAAAAGTAAACCAAGTAACTGAGTTTAGTTTTGGGAAAGTAACATTGAATGACTTGTATTCTATGCATTATCAAGAGGGATGATATAGATTTTGTTTTTCTATAACTAAAATCGGAGTGATTAAAGAGTGCTTATACGATACGCAAACAAAACAGATCTTGCCGATATAACATTCCTCATATCTGAACTAGGATACGAGGCTACCGAAACAGAAGTAACGCACAGATTATCCACGTTAGATGGCAATCCAGATTACCATACAATTGTTGTGGAAATGGATAATAGAGTTGTAGGATTACTCGGCTTACATATTGGATTAGCTTATGAATTCAGTGGCTGTTATGGAAGAGTTGTATGCTTAGTTGTAAATCACCAATATAGAAAAAGTGGTATTGGTAAAAGATTGATTGAAAAAGCAAAAGAAATTGTAACTGAGCAGGGGGGAAGTACAATCGTATTAAATAGTGGAAACCGAAGCGAAAGAGAAGATGCGCATAAGTTTTATTTGGACAATGGTTTTGTTTCTAAAAGTACTGGTTTTGTAATGAAGATTCAAATATAGAAGAGATGTTTTGATGTATGAAAAATATTATATTAAATAAAAACACCTGGAGTTGAAAAGAGGGTATACAATACCTAAAGCCAACTTGAATGGGAAGAAGACAAAAGAACGTCTTATTTAACCATGATGCCTCCGCGGTTTATATAGCAGGAAAAGGAGAAGTACAAGTAGTTACGTTAAAGTAAAGTTTGATAAGAATCCCTTCTATACGTTTCTTTAAAGAAGGGATCTTTTTTGATTTATTTTAAAAAAGTATGAACCATCCATTCGTGAAACTTTTCCTTCTCTTCAAATTGTGGATAATGAGCTGATTGGTCAAAAGAAATAAATTCCTTTCGATCCGCTTCAATCTTATCAAAATAGTTTTTCGCTGCATGAGATGAAGTCATATAATCATACTTCCCCATGACGAAATAGAAAGGGATTTCAAGCTTTGTTACAATAGTAGGAAGTGGATTTTCCAATATATCCTTGAGCAACTTTTGTTGAGTATAGGACATTCCATAATTATAACGAATGACATCTAATAAATTATACTCACTGCTCAGTAAAACACTAATGTTATCCCCAGGGTTTTCAATAAGTCTTGTAGCTCCACCATATTTCATCACATAACTTCGTGGGGTAACTATTTCACCGTTTTGGATTTGCTCGGTCAATCCTTGTAAATAGAAAGCATCCTCCGTATTACCATCCTGCTGAGCCTGACCGATCACATAGTTCAAACCATTCATCTCACTTTCAATGGTATCGCTCATCTGCCCGATCCCAATATATGCTTCATATTTTTCGGGGGCTATATCGGCAGCCTGCATTCCAATATATGTACCAGCAGAATGGGCCATCAAGATGACCTTTTCTTTTCCAAGACGATTTGATATGTAGTCGGTCATAGCCAACAAGTCCTCTACTAATAGATCGGTCGATAGATTCGAATAGTCTTCCCCGAAATGATACGATTTTCCGCTTGCTCTTTGGTCGTAATGAACGACCGTAAAATTTGTTTCCAATAAGTCTTGATATGTATCGACATATGGTATTTCAGGGGTTCCAGGACCACCGTGCACAACAAGAATGACGGGATTATCCTTATCATTACCACGTATCATAATTTCGTGTTTACTACCATTTATCTCTACTTTGTCTAATACACTAATGCTATTCTCTCCTTTAATCTGCTGCGTCCATGTGGGAGAAAAAAGTGCTATTACTACCGATATTATCATTATTAATCCGAAATATTTCAATATTTTTTTGGTCATATTCATATGGTTTCTCCCTCCTTTCACTAGAATTATTCCTTCATAAGTAAATATAGCATTTGGATATAGATTTTTTGTAAGCCTCCAGGCTGATATTGGCTGCATCTTAAGTATGAAATAATTTCATTTTAATTAACAATAAAATAACTTCATAAATTAATAAAAATTTATTGTAAATCGATAAATAATGTGTTAATTTAAAATGGACAATAAATAAGTGAGGTGTCTTTTTTGAAACGAGGAACAACATTATTTTTAAAGTTAGCGCTAATTGTGATGGGAATCCCCGTGCTTGCTTTATGTATCTTTGTAGTGCCGGAGATAGCAAATTTTGTAACTGAATTGTATCCAGATCACGCGTATTTGAAATATATCGTTTATCTCGATTTGTATGCAGCGGCAATACCTTTTTACTTTGCTCTGTATCAAGCTTATAAACTTTTAAGTTATATTGACCAAAATGAAGCCTTCTCGGAATTATCTGTAACTGCTTTAAAGAAGATAAAATACAGTGCAAATACAATTAGTATTTTGTTTGTAATAGGAATGCCAATTATCTATATGATCGCAGAGATGGATGATGCTCCAGGTATAATACTAATTGGAATGGTACTAATCTTTGCTACACTCGTGATTGCAGTCTTTGCGGCAGTTCTGCAAAAGCTATTAAAAAATGCCATAGATATAAAATCTGAAAATGATTTAACGGTCTGAGGTGAGGATATGGCGATTATTATAAATATTGATGTAATGTTAGCAAAACGAAAAATGAGCGTTACGGAGCTTTCGGAACGGGTTGGAATTACGATGGCTAACCTTTCCATTTTAAAAAACGGAAAAGCAAAAGCAGTACGTCTTTCTACTTTAGAAGCAATATGTAAAGCTTTGGATTGTCAGCCAGGGGATATTTTAGAGTACAAAAGTGACGAAGAATAAATTACAAAAAGAACATACATCAGGTCCTTTTTCTTTAACAATGGAATTGTCAATCCTAACTAGTTATAAGCTTAATAGATCCAAACCAATAGAAATAGAAATTGGTTTGGATCCATTTTTTACTTGACTGATTTTTCTGCTTCTGTTTAATTTCTGTACAATGGTTTGTGCTGAGTATTTTTATACTTCTATGGGATTTTCCGGTCCGTTAAGCTCTAATTGAAAAAAAGCTAAGTCAAGCCATCTATCGAATTTAAACCCTGCCTTATCGATGGTACCTGAGTGAACAAAGCCTAAGTTTTTGTGAAGGGCAATACTTTTTTCATTTGTCGCATCAATTCCAGCAATTAAGGTCTTGTACTCTCTTTCTTTGGCAATGGAGATTATCTCTTTTAATAAAGAAGATCCGATACCCTTTTTTCTGTATTCCTTATTTACATAAATGGAATGTTCAATGGAGTATTTATAGGCTGGCCATGGTCTAAAGGGACCGAATGTTGCAAATCCAGCCACTTTATTATCTAGCTCGAACACTAATATTGGGTAGCCTTCATTCATCTTTTGTTCATACCATGCTTTTCTATTTTCAATTGTTTGAGGTTCATATGAGTAAACTGCTGTAGTATGGACAATAGCGTCATTATAGATTTCTAAAATGTCCATTAAATCTTTTGGAGTTGCTTCCCTTATCATATTTTTCTTCCTCCTACGAAATGTTTTCTCTATTTATTTTAGTGCTCTTTATACAAAACGTAAATTCGAATTATTTTACGGTAAGACTGTATTTGGAGAAACATGGACTAAAGAAAATACAGCTATGAAAGAAATTTATAATTTGAATATTGCAATTTAATTTCTGAATTGATAGAATTATTTCATATGAATACCTTTGCGTTGAAAAGGAAGAGTAAGTAAGTGGATTTTACAAAGAGAGCCTCTGATGGTGGGAAAGAGGCAAATGAACCTTACCGAATATGACCTTTGAGCTTCGTACCGAAAGAACAGTAGGCTACGACGAGAACGGCACTCGTTATAACAGCAGCAGTATGAACACGTACTGAGTAAGGCAGATAGTGTGAGCTATTTGCAAATTTAGGTGGTAACACGAGTCTACTCGTCCTAATCGTTTTTACGATTAGGGCGTTTTTTTATTTTAAAGGAGGTTTTATAATTGTCAATTTTAATCGGTGGCGCTTGGCCGTATGCAAATGGATCGCTGCATTTAGGACATATTGCAGCACTTTTACCGGGGGATATTTTAGCGAGATACTTTCGTCAAAAAGGAGAGGATGTATTATACGTTTCAGGGAGTGATTGTAACGGCACACCAATTTCGATTCGTGCCAATCAAGAACGTACAACCGTAAAAGCAATTGCAGATCATTATCATCATGAATTTGTGGATTCTTTTCAAAAACTTGGTTTTAGCTTTGATTTATACACACGAACAGATGATGACCATCACCACAAGTCCGTACAAAAAATATTTTTAACCTTGCTTAAAAATGGATTCTTATACAAAAAGAAAATTGAACAAGCATATTGCACGGTAGACGGGCAATTTTTACCCGATCGATTCGTTGAAGGCATATGTCCAAATTGCGGTGCTAAAGCAAGGGGAGATCAATGTGACAACTGCTCCACAATTTTAGATCCACTCGACCTGCTTGAAAAAAGGTGTAAAATTTGTGGGAATGAACCAGAAATTTGGGAAACAGAGCATTTCTATTTTTCGTTCAGTAAGTTTCAAAAGGAATTAGAGGGATACGTTGCAAAAGCAGAGTCTGAGAAACGTTGGAGAGATAATGCTATTGCTCTTACGAAACGTTATTTAGCAGAAGGACTTCCTGATCGGGCAGTGACAAGAGACTTACCAAATGGCATTGATGTACCAGTACCAGGATTTGAAGGGAAAAAGATTTACGTTTGGATTGAAGCGGTAGCAGGATATTATACGGCAAGTCTTGAATGGGGAAAACAGCATAATATAGACGTGACAAAATGGTGGAATGCGGATACGACTTCCTATTATATTCACGGAAAAGATAATATTCCATTTCATACGGTAATTTGGCCAGCCATCTTAATGGGTCTTGGAAATTTAGGAACTCCCACGAATATTATATCGAATGAGTATTTAACGCTTGAAAAACGAAAACTTTCTACCAGTCAAAATTGGGCGGTTTGGGTGCCGGATATTTTGCGGGATTACCATCCCGATTCCTTTCGTTATTTTTTAACGGTCAACGCTCCAGAAAATCGTGATACGGATTTCTCCTGGCGTGAATTTATTTACAGCCATAATAGTGAGTTGCTAGGTGCTTTCGCTAATTTTGTGAACCGTAACCTAAAGTTTATTGAAAAAACATTTGATTCAAAAGTACCTCAAGTAGAGGTAGATGCGACTATACAACAAGACATATCTTCTTTATATCCCACAGTGGGACGGTTAATAGAAGAGGGGCATTTGAAAAAAGCAATAGAAACTATTTTCGAAGCAGTCCGTGCTGCAAATCGTTATTTTGATGAAAGACAACCATGGGTTGCAGTGAATGATAACAAAATACATTGTGAAGAGACACTAGCCACTTGTGTATATATCATTCAAAATTTAGCTCAACTTTTACAACCTTTTCTACCTTTTGGATGTCAAGAAATTGGACATATGTTAAACGTAACAATAAATAAGTGGAATGTTATTGAAAAACTACCGTTACAAATCACATCTATCAAGCCATTATATGAACGCATTGATGTGAAACAAATTGAACTAGAACTAGAAAAACTAAAAGCAAATGCAAATAGAATATAATTTCTGTTATAAATAGGGAAGAGTTACAGACGATCCAGGAAAGTTTATGATGTATACTAGGAATGAATATTAACTAATATAAAAAAGAAAAGACGAGGAGGAAACGGCTTTGCTAGATTTTAAGACTACCGATTTATGCGACGATCATTCAGATTCCTTACAAATTTGTGATATCGAATTCCGTTCTTTCGGAAGAGAAACACGTTTTTCAGGAAAAATAGAAACAGTAAATGTTTTCGAGGATAATGTGCTCGTAGTCGAAGCACTAGAAAATGTAGAAGAAGGCTCTGTCGTTGTAGTAGACGGACATGGTTCTAAACGATGTGCACTCCTAGGCGATCGGCTAGCGGGCATCGCAGAGTCAAGAAAGTTAGCAGGAATAATTATTAATGGTTATGTGAGAGACTCCGCTGAGCTTGCTAAAATGAATGTGGGTATTCTAGCTTTAGGAACATATCCACTAAAAAGTAAAAAAGCTGGCAAGGGCGAGCGTAATGGTACACTTTACTTTGGTGGTATCGAATGGAAGCCAGGAGAGTATGTGTATACGGATGAGGACGGGGTTATTGTTTCTGAACAGGCCCTATTATAGTTTGTAGTAAGTAACAGATACCTTGACTAATTCAAAAGGCGTTCCCTATTTTCATAAAGGGAACGCTTTTAGTATTCACATTTTAATAGCTATGCGTTTAGTCAGTTGACGAATCATCCAGAATGTAAGACCTGCTAGAACGAATATACCTATTACAGCCACATATATAGGAAGTTGCAAGGAGGCGAACATATCATGGACAGGTAAGTCTAATGCAAGGCTGAGTAGTAGATCTTGTGCATAGATTATGAAGAACGCTAGGATAATACAGACTAGGCCAAATAGAACACCAAATCGATAAAACCCAGAGCCGATCAACCAACCGACGAGATAGTAGATAAAAATATTTAAAGCAAAGACGAAAATAGCTAATAGCCAATTACTTTGAAGGTCTATAAAAGGCGTGAAAACAATCGATAGAATTAGCTCAGCAACCATATTACCTTCATCACCCGTAGCATTGCCGAGTGAGCTATCCTTTAGAATTGAAAGGTCTATTAAATTTACTATAAATATTTGAATGACAGAAATAATGCTAGCAATGATTGGAATAGTGATGGAAAGAGCAACAGATGCTATAGCAGATCCTTTAAAATAATCTTTTCGTGTGACCCCATTACTCACATAATAAGGAAGGAACCCGTAAGAAGAGATTATGCCAATAACAAGCATGAAAATATTAGCTGCAATAAAAACTGCATCGAAATAATCGTTCATTTCAATTCCCTTAATAATAGAGAGGATCGCTTTAATAATCTGAACAACGAGAAGAACACCTAAAAAACCGAGTGCCCAAAAGAATTGAACCCAAAACATATCCGTGGCTACCTTGGGATAAATTGTTTTTTGATTCATCTTAGTTTCCCTCCTCAGTTAAGTGGATAAATAAATCCTGTAATGAAATTCGACCTACTTCGAGCCCTCTTTTTTGTGCATTTTTTCTTTCTAGATCAGTTAGTTCCCCATAAACCATGACAGATTTTGTATTACCTAACTGCTGCACATTTAGTAGTTTCATGGACTGTACAAACTCATCGACTTCGTTAGCGGCTCCAGTAATGGATACTCCTTTTGATAGGAGCGTTTCATAGTCTTCCTGTAAAACTAAACTTCCTTTATGCAAAATAAGCACTTCTTCAAAAAGATAATCCATTTCAGACACAAGATGGGTGGAAACAATTATTATTCTTGGATGCTTTGCTTGATCTTCCAGTAATTCTTGATAGAAAATTTCCCTTGTTGGTGCATCCATTCCTAAATATGCTTCGTCGAATATCGTAATTGGGGCACGACAAGCTAATCCTATAGTGACATTGAGTGCGGATTGCATTCCTTTTGATAATTCTTTTACTTTTTTATTTAGTGGTAAATGAAACTTTTGGATAAGATGCTGTGCGTATTCCTTATCAAAATGTGGACGGTATCTTTCCACACCTTCAAGGATTTCTTTTATGTTATCCGATTCTTCTTTATAGTCTTTACTGTATATAAAGGCCACTTGCTGCATGGCATTTGGATTTTCAAATGGTGTTTCTCCGTTAATAGTTAAAGAACCGGACGTTTGCTCTCGAAAAGAAGCTAGTATAGATAGAAGAGAGGTTTTTCCTGCACCGTTTCTCCCTAAAAATCCGTAAATTTTGTTATCACTTAAACGGAATGCTACTTCTCTTAATGCATGGTGATTTCCGTAAGTTAGACTTAAATCGGTTGCTTCTATCGTTAATGTCATGCTTTTTCACTTCCTTTTATTTTTTGGATGTATTCAATGATTTCCCGCTCAGATATCCCTAATTTTTCTGCTTCCTGCACTAATCCCACAATATAATCATCTACAAATGCATCTTTTCGCTTTTGAATGAGCTTCCTTTTTGCCCCTTCTGCTACAAACATTCCAATCCCTCGCTTTTTAAAAAGAATACCTTCATCTACTAACTGATTGACTCCTTTTGATACAGTGGCATGGTTGATTTTGTAAAAAGTCACTAGCTGATTTGTGGATGGAGCCTGTTCTCCTTCTTTCAGCTGATCGTTTACAATTTGATCTTCAATTTTCTCTCGAATTTGCATATATATTGGTTTGTCATGCTCAAGAAGTTTGCTCAATGGATTCACCACTTTTCTATTTAGCTATTATACTTATATGGTTATATACTTATGTGTATAACCATAATGCAATTGAATTTATATGTCAAGAAAGAAAAAAATATCTAGGTATTTTTATAGAACATACGTATGGTATACTCTCACTATAATAGATAGCATAAGGGGGAAGGACAAATGACTGGACGATGTGCGTGGGTAGTTACAAAAGAGCCTCTATATATCGAGTATCACGATAATGAATGGGGAGTACCTGTATATGACGATAGGCAGTTATTTGAAATGCTATGTCTTGAAGGGGCACAGGCGGGACTTAGTTGGTGGACGATTTTGCAAAAGCGAGAAAATTATCGACAAGCATTTGATCATTTTGATACAGAAAAAATTGCGCGTTACACAGATGAAAAAATGCAATCATTAAGAGAAGACACGGGGATTGTGCGGAATAAGCTAAAAATTCAAAGCGTCGTAACTAATGCCAAAGCATTTTTGAGAATTCAGAAGGAATATGGTTCATTTTCAAATTATATATGGAGCTTTGTCGATAACAAACCAATTGTGAATCATTGGAGGACAGCAAAAGAAGTACCGGTTTCAAGTGAAATAAGCGATTATATGAGCAAGCGATTGAAAAAAGATGGATTTAAATTTGTAGGGGGAACGATTTGTTATTCGTATATGCAGGCGGTAGGAATGGTGAATGATCATACGTTAGAGTGCTTTTGTCATCCTTCTAATATGAGAGTCCAAAAGTAAAAGAGTGCCAGGAACTATCTCAGGTTCCTGGCACAAATATTTAATCCCGATTTCCAAAAAATATTTTTAATAATGGAGGGGTAACAAGTGTTGTAACAATAACTACAATAATCATCGCTGTATAGTATTCTGTTGGTAATAGACCGCTCTCTAGTCCCATTGCGGCTAATATTAAAGCAACTTCTCCTCTTGATATCATTCCTGCCCCGATACCCATAGATGATCTCATCTGGAAGCCAGATAAACGAGCCCCAATACCTGAACCTAAGAATTTGGAAAGAATAGCAATTATGGAGAATACAACTATTAATCCAACTTGGTTTCCAATCCCATCAAACGATACGGCAAGACCAATACTGACAAAGAAGAACGGAACGAAAATTCCATATGCGATCGGCTCCACTTTATGCTCAATTTCTTCCTTAAATCTCGTTTGTGCAATAGCGATACCAGCAAAAAACGTCCCAATGATTCCTGCAATTCCAAGATACTCAGCAAAGTAGGCAAAACTAAAACATATGATTAGTCCAGCACTTAATGCTCCTTCTGTAACTTTAAACTTAGAAAATATTTGAATAAACTTCGGAACTAACCATTTAGAAGCTAAAATAATTAGGATGAAGAATAAGATTTTTTTCCCTATTAATAACCCGATACTTACATCTGTTCCAACGAAGAAGCTCATAGCAACAGCCATTAAAATTACAACAATGATATCATCTAAAACAGCTGCCCCGAGTAGGGTTGATCCTTCTTTACTATTTAACCACCCAAGCTCCTTTAAAGTTTGAACAGAAATACTGACCGAAGTTGCGGATAATAACAAACCGATAAAAATAGATTCTGAAACAGATAAACCGTAATATTGAGATCCGATATACCCACCTATGATTGGAGCAATAATACCTCCGATGGCAACGAGTGAAGCGGCTTTTAAATTACGATTTAAATCCTTCAAGTTCGTTTCTAACCCTGCCAAAAACATTAAAAGAAGAACACCGATTTGACTGAAGATAGAAACTATCTCTGTATCATGTACCCAGCCTAAGAGTGCCGGACCTAAAATAATCCCTACTATAATCTTACCTAACACAGATGGTTGCCCTAGTCGAATACTTAACTGACCAGCTACTTTTGTTGCGAGTAAAATGATAATTATTTGTACGATAAACACTAGTTTCCTCCTATAAAACAGTTTTCTGAACATAAAAAAATACATGAAAGGGCCTTTGTGACAGGCTCCTCCATGTATCACGTTTATCATTCAGTTATGAAACTAGTATAACAGTTCTTACACATAAGAACCACCCCAATTATTGGGGAATTTCTTTTACAAGGCGATAGTTAAAATGCCCAATCACCCTTACGGAAAATAGGAACGACCGTGCCATCTTGCTTTATACCATCGATGTCCATCTTGTCAGAACCAATCATAAAGTCAACGTGAACAATGGATGTGTTCATGCCATTTTTTAATAATTCTTCTTGGCTCATTTTTGTACCACCTTGAATGGTCGTTGGATAAGCCGAACCGATAGCTAAGTGATTAGATGCATTTTCATCAAATAGTGTATTAAAGAAAGTCACACCTGATTGAGAAATTGGAGAAGGATCTGGAACTAGTGCAACTTCCCCTAGTCCTGTCCCACCTTCATTGTCAAAAACCAATTTTTTAATTGTTTCATCTCCTTTTTCAGCAGAGATATCTACAATTTTGCCGTCTTTGAAATGCACTTCAATACCTTCAATTAGGGTACCAGCATAGCTCAGTGGTTTAGTGCTACGTACGACACCTTCCATTCGGTGTGTATCTGGAGCAGTAAAGACTTCCTCTGTAGGCATATTAGCGATAAATTCTTCCCCTTTAGGATTATAGCTTTCTGCACATGCCCAAATATGGTTTTTTGGTAAACCTAGCGTTAAGTCCGTGCCTGGTGCGGTATAGTGTAATGCATCGAACTGACTCTCATTTAATATAGCCGCTTTTTCATTTAATGTTTTCTTATGTTCGTCCCATGCTGCAATTGGATCCTCTGCATAAACACGGCAAGTTTTGAAAATTTGGTCCCACAAAGCATCAACTTGTTCTTCCGAAGTTGTTAAGTCTGGGAATACTTGTGCGGCCCAACCTGCTCCAGCTGCAGCTGCAACTGTCCATTTCAAATCATCATTTTGAGTTGCTATGCGTTGTGCTTGGAATGCTTTTCCCGCTATGTTTTGGTAGGCAGCAATTTTTGCAGGATCTACTTCGTTTAGTAGACCTGGATCACTAGATACAATAGAAAGACGACTTACACGACGATTTAAAACATGATCTTCCGATTCTTGGATTTCATAATCTGGGATGTCAGTTAATACTTCTGTAGGTTGGTGCAAATAATGTAGTTTGCTAATTTCATCATCAGACCATTTAATAATAACTTTTTCCGCACCTAAATCGTATGCCTCTTTTGTGATTAATCGTGCTAATGGTGCTTGATCAACCGTAATGGTCATTTTTACCCAATCACCGGATTGAACATTAATACCTTTTGCCACTAATAGTTTTGCATATTTTTGTAAATTCTCTTCGAAATTAGCTAACATCTTTTTTCCTCCAATTTTTTGTCTTCATACATAATTTTAGCATGCTTAAACACAAACCACCCAATATAAATGCTCCTTTATTTTCCTCTTTGTTGCAAAGAAATTCATCGATAAGCTATGATGGGAAGAGAAAGTTATTATGAAATTGGAGGGCTATATATGTATCGTAAAGTAGAAGATTTTATAGAAGATTGGACAGCTTCAGCAGCAGGAACGTTAAAGGTATTTCAAGCAATTACGAACGACAAACTAGATCAAGCAATTGTAGAAGGACATAGCACACTTGGTTGGCTTGCTTGGCACTTGGTAGGTGCAGCAGGGGCATTTGGTCATTTTGCAGGTCTACAGGTTCCGGGACCGGGACAAAATGAGCCAGTACCAACAGATATTTCAGAAATTGTGCAAGCTTATGAGAGAGCAGCTGAAGCATTTAAAACGGAAGCAGCTAAACTAACGGATGAAATGTTATCAGAGGAAGTGAATGGTTTCGTTGGACCGACAGCGCGCGGAAAACTTTTACGCGGCTTAATAGACCATCAAACTCATCACCGTGGTCAAATGACTGTATTACTACGTCAAGCAGGTTTAACAGTTCCTGGTGTTATGGGGCCAACAAAAGAAATGCAATAATAATGATTATTTCCTTTGATAGTTGAAATAGTCGAAAACTGTATGGTAAAATCGAGTTCACTATATGGGAATGGAGGTTTTCCTTTTGACAGCATCAATGAGACTAAGAATCCAATTTTTGAACCGTTAATTGAATACGTTCAGATGCTCTGCTTAAATGCAGGGTAAATGGGATTGGTCTGTCTATTTTAGGAAACCTTTATTTTATGATTAAAAAAGAGGGGGACGAGTCTGCCCTCTTTTTTGCTGTCTTTAAACATAAAAATGTAGTAGCTACTTTCCACGAAAAAAGAGACCTATACCATTTACTTTTAAGTAAAAACTATTTAAATAGAAAATAGAAAAGGTCGTGAATAAGATGAATTCCGTATATGAAAATTGGAAAAGGAATATTATTATCTTTTTAAGTAGCCAAACTATCTCACTCTTTGGCTCTTCTTTAGTGCAATATGCGATCATGTGGCATATTACGCTTACTACACAGTCTGGTATGATGATGACATTGTTTATCCTTTGTGGCTTTATCCCCACTTTTATACTATCGCCAGTAGCAGGGGTATGGGCTGACCGCTACAATCGTAAGCTACTTATCATAGTATCGGATGGTTTGATCGCGACAGCAACCCTCGTACTCGCAATTGTATTTTTAATGGGGTACGATGCCATTTGGTTACTGTTTGCTATGGCTGCGATTCGGGCAGTTGGAACGGGTATTCAAACTCCAGCAGTTGGAGCTATTTTGCCCCAAATTGTTCCGGAAGACAAACTGACAAAAGTAAATGGAGTGAATGGAAGTATTCAAGCGATCATTATGTTCGTATCACCCATGATCAGTGCGGCATTGCTTACGATGGCTTCTCTTGAAATGATTTTCTTCATCGATGTCATTACAGCAGCTATAGCGATTTTTACGCTATTGGCATTCTTAAAAATTGCGGTGCATGAAAAGGCATCTGCAAAACAAACAACGAGCTATTTCAGTGATTTTAAGGAAGGGCTAGTATATATTAATCAGCATGCTTTTTTGAAGAAGTTCTTTCTATTTTTCGCTTTTTTCTTTGTGTTGATGGCACCAGCAGCGTTTTTAACCCCACTCCAAGTGGCGCGTAGCTTTGGGGATGATGTATGGCGCTTAACAGCAATTGAATTAGCTTTTTCGGTTGGAATGATGGTCGGAGGAGGTATTATAGCTTCTTGGGGAGGCTTTAATAACAGGGTATACACGATGACATTCGCGAGTATATTAATGGGTATTTGTACGTTTGCACTTGGAATCATTCCTATGTTTTGGATTTACTTAGCCTTTATGGGGATATTCGGAGTAGCGATGCCGATTTTCAATACACCGACAATGGTGTTAGTCCAAGAGAAAGTGGAAAGCAATTATCTTGGCAGGGTATTTGGTGTGTTTGGAATGATCTCGACTTCTATGATGCCAATTGGAATGCTTATTTTTGGTCCAATCTCGGATGTCGTAAAAATCGAATGGTTACTTGTAGGAACGGGGATACTAATCTTAATAGTCGGTGTTTTCTTAGGCCGAAGTAAAGTTTTACTGGAGGCGGGAAAACCGGTAGCGCAAGAAGTTTCTGAGTAGAATATACATTATAAAGACCGCTTGATGCGCTAGCATTAAGCGGTCTTTATAAATGTATTTATTTTTTTGCTGTGTATTTTTTTATCGCAGGTAAAATCTCTGTCCCGATTAGTTCTATATTTTTCATTAATTTATCAAATGGAATACCGCCAAAATCCATTTGTGCAATATAACGTTGATGGCCAAATAGCTCATGCTGATAGAGTATTTTTTCAATGATCTGCTGTGGACTTCCTATATTCATGACGTCATGTGGATTTGCCCCTTGTACAAAGTGCTGCTCCGGATAACCCCGACCATTAATTAGTTGCATACCTTGGTTTACATAAGGATATGTCTCTCTTTGAGCTTGTTGTGTTGTTTCAGCTACATAGAAAAATCCGGCTGTTGCTACTGGAAGTTTCTTTGGGTCAAAGCCACTCTGCTTTGCAGCTTCTCGGTATGCATTAATGGATATTTTAAAACTAGTAGCAGGTCCGCCTAATGTGGCAAGCATCATTGGAACCCCCGCATTGCCAGCCTTAATGGCACTTGCTGGTGGCCCACCAACCGCACGCCAAATAGGCAATAAGCCTTTTTGAGGACGGGGGATAACTTGTGCATTATTTAAAGGAGCACGGAATTCCCCACTCCAATTGACTACTTCTTCCTCATTAATCTTACATAATAACGCAAACTTCTCTTCAAATAGCGCTTCGTAATTTCGAACATCATAGCCGAGTAATTCAAAGAGACCAATGCGTGAAGCACGACCAGCGATAATTTCTGCACGCCCTTTAGATATTAAATCTATCGTCGCAAAATCTTCATAGACGCGGACAGGATCTGATGTACTAATAATCGTAGAAGAACTTGCAATTTTAATCTTGCTAGTTGCCTGTGCTATTGCAGCTAACACGACAGAATGAGCTTGCGTTGTGAAATATTCCTGATGACTTTCTCCTACACTAAAAAAGTCGAGGCCTGCTTGCTCTGCAAGCTTGGCCAACTCAATAATTTCGTGAATTCTCTGCCCAGCAGAAATCCGCTCTCCGGTAAGTGGGCTAGGAATATGATCTCCAAGTGTATAAAGCCCAAATTCCAGACCTTTACTTTCATCTATATGATATTTTTCCATATTTCTATCCCTACCTTTCATTAATGCTAGTATAATTCTAAAGTGTTTATTACTTAAGTACGCACTTATAAGTGGTATAGTATACAAAAAGATACTATAGGAGTGAAAGTAGATGGATATGCAGCCAGAATTATGTCGTGTGGAAGACGCGCTAGGAATAATAGTAGGAAAATGGAAACCAATTATATTATTAATTTTATTACAAGCTGGTACTCAAAGATTTAGCGAACTGAAACGAAGAGTACCAGGAATCACCCAGAAAATGTTAACAAAACAACTGCGCGAATTAGAAGAAGAGGACATTATTGAGCGCAAAGTATATCCACAAGTACCTCCGAAAGTTGAATATTCTATTACAGATTACGGAAGAGGGTTAGAACCCATTTTAGTAGCCATGCATGAATGGGGAGCTGCGCATGCCCTTCACAAAATGAAAAAAATGTAGTTGCCAGTCGTCCAAGTAGTGTGGGTGACTGGCACTATTTTATAACCAGGCCTTCTTTAAAAGTTCTATACCACGATCTATTTCATCACTAGAGAGATTACTAAAACCAAGTTTGATCATTGGTTCGGAAGTATTGATATTAATGAAGTAAAGTGAAGTAGGATACACTTTCACTCCGGCCAAGGAAGCGCGCTCAATTAGCTCTTCTTCTGAATACTTCAGATGAACCTTTGCTAATACGTATAACCCTGATTGCTCGCCAACAATAGATATATGCTGCTTGAAACGTTCCTTTAATGCTGATACTATATGCTGCATTTTTCGTTTATACACAAGACGCATTCGCTTAATATGGCGGTTCCATTCTCCTTCTTCTATAAATTTTGCCATGGTGAGCTGGCTCAGCAGGGAAGAGGTACTCTCAAAATGAAGAAACTGCTGTTTATATCTGCTTAAAAGTGTTTGGGGCAACACCATATAACTTAAGCGGATTCCTGGAAGAAAGGATTTGGAGAAGTTTCCCAAGTAAATAACTCTTGAGGAATCAATAGAAGCAAGAGCAGGAAATGGTTGCTGTGTATAGCGAAACTCACTGTCATAATCATCTTCAATAATATATCCATCCCTTTTGTTGGCCCATTGGATAAGCATTTGCCGTTGTTGAATGGACATACTCACACCTATTGGACTGTGATGCGAAGGAGTTACATAAATAACTTGAGATTTCATCTGTTCTAATTGTGAAAAATCAGCTCCTGTTTCATAAACGGGTAAAGCTTCCAGCGTTAGACGGTGAAAATGAAAAGCTTCTCTAGCACCATCGTAGCCAGGGTCCTCTACGATAACACTTGAGTAATCTTCCTTTAGTATATGCCCAAGCTGGATGAGCATTTGTTGAGTACTGCTACCAATAATGATGGCGTTAGCATCTGTTTTCACCCCACGAGAGTGAAGCAAGTATATAGCAATTTGCTCACGTAAGCACAATTCGCCAAAGGGGTCCCCATATAGAAAGCTTTCCTGAAAGGTTAGTACTTGATTGGAGATTCTTCTCCAAATTTTTAAGGGGAAGTGCGCTTGGTCTACAGCACCTGCTCGAAAATCTATGTGAACAGGCGTCACTGACTTTGTCTGCTTTTTATTGGGCGCGATTAATGCTTCTGTCAATGAAATCGGTTCTATTTCATTGACAAAATAACCTCTTCTTCCTTCTCCACGGACATAGCCTTCCGCTACAAGCAAATCATAAGCCGTTAATGTTGTATTACGACTTACATGAAGGGATTCAGCAAGCTGTCTGATAGAGGGGAGCTGCTTGTCCGGTTGTATGTCGCCTCGTTCAATAAGCAGTTTCAACTGTTCGTAGATTTGCTTGTATTTGGGAGAGTCATCGTTCAAAGCGAAAATGATATTCCTCATAAAGATCTCCTTTGACATGTTCGATTGTTTGTAATTGTACCTTTTTAAATGTCAGTTTGTATACTATTATTAACTCAGAATATATAAATAATTAAAAGGCGAGGGGAGTCATTTATGTATATACCTAAATACTATAAGGTAACAGACTTTGAGGAAATTAGAGAATTTATTCAAAAAAACTCATTTGGGACAATTGTTACAACTAAAAAGGGGAAGCCGATTGCCACTCATTTACCTTTAAGGTTCAGTGAAAAAGATGGTGACTACTATGTAACCGGGCATATGGCTTATGGTAATCCACAATGGAGAACATTCGAGGAGAGTGAGGATATACTCGTTATGTTCCAAGGACCACATGCATATATTTCTTCTTCCTGGTATGAACATGAAAATGTTCCGACATGGAATTATCAAGCGGTACATGCATATGGTGCAGCTAGCATTTTGGATGAAGAAGAGTTAAAACAGGAACTCTCCGAAATGCTACTGAAATATGAAAAACATCGAGAGAATCCTATTTTATGGGAAAAACTTTCTCCACAAGTATTAGAAAAAGAACTAAAAGGGATTATAGGATTTAAAATAAAAATATGCGAAGTGCAAGCCGCTTATAAAATGAGTCAGAATCGTAATGAGAAGGATTATGTTAATATTGTTCAAAAACTTCAGGAGGAGAAAGATATAAATTCTCATCAAATGGCTGAAGTAATGAAGAAGAAGTTGTAGTGTTTTCTATATTGAGAAGGTGTAAGAACTTTATGGTTTATAAAAAAATTCACTAACTGTAATCTGAATATTCCAATCGAGCCTCTGTTTATATGGTAAAATGATTGAAGAAAATAAAACTGCTAAAAAAATTGTGGAGTTAGTGACAAAGGGGAGATAAAATTGGGATTCTTGGATGGTTTAATGGGAAATGCCTCCGAAGTAGAACTGGATAAAGTGGAAAAAGAGCTAAAGGATTTATTAGTCCCATCTGAAAATGTAGAACATGCGTATAAGCTTATTCGTGATCTATTTATTTTCACAGATAAACGGCTATTGCTCATCGATAAGCAAGGAATGACTGGTAAGAAAGTGGAATATCACTCCATTCCCTACAAAAGTGTCGTCCATTTTTCGATTGAAACAGCGGGAACTTTAGACTTAGATGCTGAATTGAAAATTTGGTTATCTGGAAGTGCGGCGCCAATTCAAAAGAAATTCAATAAATCTTTGAATATTTATAAAGTGCAAAGTGTATTGGCTGCATATGTTTTGAAATAAGTGCTTCCTGCATAAATGAAAGCTGTTAAACCTAGAAGGGTTTAGCAGCTTTTTTTGCTATAGAATATGCTAAAGCAATAGAAGCGAAGGGGAGTTATATAGTGAAGTTTATGAGGCGTCGCAGGTCTCGACAGCAAGCTGGTAACGATACATCCGTTTATGTGATGGGAGCGATAAGGCAAAAACAAAAATGGCACCAACGTGAAAACGAAGAGGAAAAAGAAACATACCAACAGATAGATGTGGAAAAATATTTTCGTCCATCCCGTCGTTCCATTCTAAATCATAGGCTATTTGATTATCACTTTTTCAATCCCTATAATGGAAAAACCTATAACGAAATCAGTCTGCCACCGTCCTTTTTAGATACGCCAGAAAATGCAATTCTCCATTATTTTAGCATTTTACGAGAAGCTGAAAACTTAACAGAACAGTTTATTGGAGGTTGTGGGACAGTAGGGTGGGCAAAGACACGATTTCCAATTGCGTACAATTTCTTCACGAAAGACTATAAACAAAAAATGCCTTATACAACATATCTTGCTTCTTTCGAAGGTATTGGTCATACAAATTTGATTAAATTATATAAACTTCCCTACCAAAAAGCCGACCAACCAATCCGGTTTTTTATCGAACTCGAAACGATAAATGGGACGGCAACAGGCGTTTCTGCTTTCCAATATCATTACGGTACTATTTCCATTCAAAAAGAAGATGGGCTATACAAAATAGATAACCTCGACCTGATAGGGGAAGACTTTCTATGTGCTGCTTATCATGGCTGGCGACAGAAAGCAGAGGACGTTGTCGATATTGAATATGGAGGATGGTGCAAACTCATTAAAAAAAGATTGCCAACGAAAAAAGAGGATTATGTGAAATTCATTGATATAATCGGCACGGACGGGAACAATTATCGGTTTGTCTTCGTTCAATTAACAAATGATACAGACGTGCTAGTCTCTCAGTTAATAAAAAGGAAGCAAAGGTCAACATGGGAAGAGACAAAGATAGATCCGACCAAATGTGTAGAAAACAAAGAGAGCTAAAATATTGGTAGGATGATGAATTTAATGAGAGTGTGGATAAATTAAAAGGCGACTAGAGTGAACGGACATTTCTAGTTGCCTTTTGTAGTTTCTTTTATAAAGTGCTTTTAATTTCCTCTATTTTTCAATCTCAAGCCCCGTAACTTTAGCTATTAACTCGATTGGCAAATCTTCTCTCAACATCCCCCGAACTACCTTGCCGATGCTTTCTTCTCTCCCCAGCTCTTTTCCTTTTTCTATCCCTTTTTCTTCCCAGGAGTTGGATAAATGGAAGATTTTTTCGGCGTTTTCTAATTGGTTAATTTGTTCCATGAGTTGTTCCTCTTCTTCTTTATTCAACTTTAAATAGACTTCAAAGAAATCATTGATGAACTTAGATTGTGCAGGGTTTAATTTAACCGTCTGAATATTACGTTATTTTTGAGTGTATTTTGTTTTGGTTTATCAGGTATATTAACTTATACTTTCAGCTTCATATGGTAAACGTTTTTGATATTTTTCAAAATTAGTTGGTTATAATGATAGTATATAATATTTTATATGAGGGATAATAATGAAAGATGAGCTTGAAAAACTGAGGAATGAAAACCAATACTTGAAACAATTATTGGTAAAAATGATGAACCGTGAAAATACTTATGAACTTAGTAAAATAGTGAGCAAGAAGTCTCCGTTAGAAGAAAAGATCTCCCTATTCAAAAGTTTGTTTAAAGGACGGACAGACGTCTATGCTTTGCGGTGGCAATCACAAAGCGGAAACAATGGTTACAGTCCGGCGTGTGGACTAGAATGGCAAAAACCAATTTGTCAAAAACCGATTATAAAATGCAATCAGTGTGAACATCGTCAACTTCTATCATTAACTGATCAAGTGTTTATTGATCATATAGAAGGTAAAAAAACAATTGGTGTATATCCATTATCATTGGATGAAACTTGCAATTTCTTAGCTGTAGATTTTGACAAAAATCAATGGCAAAAAGATGTTTTAGCATTCATAGAAACCTGTAAGAAATTAAATGTACCTTGCTCGGTCGAAAGATCTCGTTCTGGTAGTGGGGCACATGTCTGGATTTTCTTCTCAACAAGTGTACTGGCGAACACAGCAAGAAGATTAGGGATGTTTCTATTAACAAAAACGAAAGAATTAAATATTGGGTTTGGTTTAGAGTCTTTTGATCGATTGTTTCCTAACCAGGATTGTTTACCAAAGGGAGGGTTCGGAAATCTTATTGCACTGCCATTTCAGAGAGAACCGGGAAGAATAGGGAATAGTTTATTTGTTGATGATCATTTTATTCCTTATGTTGATCAATGGATGTATCTTTCGTCTGTTCGAAAAATATCGGATCTAGAAATAGAGAAGGTTTTAACCCACCAAGTAAACAATCAGTCTGTTGTCTACTTGCCTGAGAAAATCAAGATTGAACTTAAAAATGGTATCCATATTGGTAAGGAAGGAATTCATCCTTGCTTATTATCCCAAATAGCTAACATTGCATCATTTAACAATCCTAAATTCTATAAAGCAAAGGCTAGGAGAATGTCCACGTATGGAATTCCACGTCTAATTCAGAGCACGCTTGAATCAAAGAGCGGGATAGTTCTTCCACGTGGATGTTTAAAGGAATTGTTAGATTTACTAAAAAATCAATCAATTCAAGTAGAAGTTATTGACCGGTCGTATGAAGGTGAAAAAATTGATGTCAGCTTTCATGGAACATTATCCTTACAGCAAGACGAAGTTGTAAACACATTGCTTAAAGATAATTATGGAACGCTATCTGCAACTACAGGGTTTGGTAAAACAGTTATTGCTACAGCTGTTATTGTTAAACGTCAGGTGAATACACTTGTGATTGTCCATCGAACTCAATTAATGGAGCAGTGGGTGGAAAGACTCGCAACGTTTTTAAAAATGCCATCAAATCAAATAGGGCGAATTGGTGGGGGAAAAAATAAAATAACTGGAAAGGTTGATGTCGCAACAATCCAAAGTTTGAATTACGGTGGGCAACTAAAGTCATTTATTACTCAGTATGGACAAATTATTGTGGATGAGTGCCATATTATTTCAGCTATAACTTTTGAACAGGTATTAAAAGAAATTCGCGCCAAATATGTATTGGGACTAACTGCTACTCCTAAGAGAAAAGACGGGATGCATCCAATAATTACGATGCAATGTGGCCCAATCCGTTCTACCATTGATTCCAAATCGCAAGCAAAAATTCATACGTTTAGCCATCGGTTAATAAAAAGAGAAACTAATTTTAATACTAAGAAAACCGATTTTCATGAGATTTATGAGGAGCTGGTTTTAGATTCAAATAGAAATCTACAAATCTTCAATGATGTTTTGAATGCTTTAGAAGCGGGACGTTCACCAATAATATTAACTGAACGGCTCGAGCACTTGGACTTATTGAAAAATAAATTTCGTGAATTTGTTAAAAATATCATTGTACTAGCTGGAAACATGAAGAAAAAAGAACGAAAAAAGGAACTTGAACGGTTATCTATTATTCCTGACAATGAGGAACGACTTATTATTGCCACCGGTAAATATATTGGGGAAGGGTTTGATGATGCACGTCTAGACACATTATTTTTAACACTACCAATATCGTGGAAAGGCACTTTACAACAATACGTTGGGCGACTACATCGAAACTATGAGAGTAAGCAAGAGGTTCAAGTATATGATTATGTGGACGAAAAAGTGCCAATTTTAAAGGGTATGTACGACAAGAGATTATCGGGTTATAAATCGATGGGTTATGTAAGTGCTAATGAGGAAAAAGTGACAGATCAAATGAAGTTATTTTAATAAAAAGCATCGAATTAAATAAATGATATCTAGAATTGCTGAATCGAGCCAAATGTAATGGGAATAGTAATATGCTGGCTCATAAAACGATTAAGTAGTGTTTTGAAGGCTAGAACTTTTCCAGATTACATCATTAAGAACTGCAACATCAAACAAGATTTCGACAAATTGTAGTAAAACTAAATACAATTTCCATTCATTTATTATTATATAAGTATTAAGTGCAGTTTCTCTCTTGTGAGAAAATAAGTGAGCATGTAAATTTGGAGTGCATACCAGGTATAGGAGCTGGCTCTATTGGATTATTTTTAGATTTTTCTAGTAAAAAAGTATATAACATAAAAATAGATAGATTTTATGATATAGAGAAGCACTAGAGCTCCCGAAATTGCATCTTCGGGAGCTTCCTCTATGTATCAGGAAGCTTCTTTTCTTTCATTATCCAAAAAGGTCTTAACCTTATTCTTACAGTTGAAAGTGGATGAAGGACAGACAGATACCGTAAGATTACCGAAAAAGAGAGGCTGGTCATGAAGTTAGTTATGACCAGCCTCTCTTCGTATTTACTAGGTAATGATACAGTATCAAGCTTGTCCAAAATCCTTCGAAAAAGATAGAAACAGGTTTGAAAATTAAATATCCCTTACGCTTTTCATATAATGGTTGTCTACAGATGATTTTAATGGCATAGAAGTTTCCATTATTCTCTTCCTTTCTTAAAACTTTTCCCCAACTTATTCACAATTTATGATTGTTGACTAGTTATCCACTCAGTTGTCGAAAATTTCATATAACTTATACACAACATATCCCCAATTTAGGTATAACTGTAGCGTGATGTTTAGCTCAATCATTTAAGGGAAATTACTTGATAAGTAAATGCACAAAAGGAGAGGTTAATGTTTATGAATAAAACGGTTGCTGAAGTAACGCTGGATCAACTGTCATTATTAGGAGTCAAGCGTATTTATGGTGTCGTAGGAGATGCCATTATTGGATTGTTAGATGCAATGGCAAAGCAGGATAAGATTGAATTTATTCCGGTAAAGCATGAATCTGTTGCTGCATTCATGGCTTCAGCTGAGGCAAAGTTGACGGGAAAGCTTGCAGTGTGTACAGCTACGATGGGACCAGGAGCAACCAATTTGCTAAACGGTCTTGGCGATGCCTATTCGGATAAAGCTCCTGTCCTTGTGATAACTGGCCAGGCACCCCGCAACAAAATCGGTACAGACTTTCAACAATATGTGGATCAACAAGAACTGTTTAAGCCATTTGTGGCCTACTCAGCGAATCTCGCAAGTGAAGATGCTATAGTGGATCTACTTCAAAAAGCTGCTCAAACATCGCTTCAGCAGCGAGCTGTTACACATCTGTCTATACCTAAAGATTTGTTTCAAGTAAAAACAGCTGTGGTAGCTCGTGCACTGCCAACGGTAATAGAAGGGACAGCATCTTTTCAAATAGAAGATTTAACAGAAGTGACGACATTGATGAAAACAGCAAGTAAGCCAATTATACTTGCTGGAGCAGGAGCGAAAAAAGCAACTTCTGCTATTGAAGAACTAGCCGAAACTTGGGGAGCGGGTATCCTCACTAGTTTAGGTGGTAAAGGATTGTTTAAAGAATCTACGCCATGTCTTCTTCAAGGAATTGGAGAAGGGGGAAATCCTCATGCGGCAAAGGTTTTTAAAGAAGCCGATGTTGTCCTTCTTGTAGGGGTAACTTGGTGGCCGGAGGGATATGTGCCGCAAAATGCTCGTATTATTCAGATTGATACTAACTTCGCAACCGCCCATAAAGGGGTTCCGACGGAGCTTGGGATCAATGGTAAAGCAGAGCAAGTAGTCCCACTGATACTTCAAGACTTAGCGGGTTATCAAAAAAATTCTGCATGGAAGACGCAAGTGGAGGAAGCAAAAGCAAAATGGGCTGCCCAAAATGAAGAGGAAGGTCAGATTACTGGATCTCCTATCCATCCATCCCGTATTGTGCGAGCAATAGAGCGAACAGTCGCAGAAGAAGCGGTAATTACACTGGATACAGGAGATATTACCGTATGGATGAATCGTAATTTTCGCCAAAGTCAGCAGTCCGTACTCTTTTCTGGTTATTGGCGTTCGATGGGGTTCGGTCTTCCCGCGGCTATCACGGCAAAGCTTGTGCAGCCTGAAAAACAAGTCATCTCCATAGTGGGAGATGGAGGCCTTCAGATGACGCTTGCCGATTTATTAACTGCAACTCGCTATAACCTAGATATTACAGTCCTAGTTTTTAATAATGGAGCGCTACAAATGGAAAGTGATAAAATCCAAGCAGCAGGTGATAGGGAACTAGGAACTCAATTGACTAACCCGGATTTTGTTCAGGTAGCCAAAGCTTGTGGATGGACAGGGTTCCGTGCTGAAACGGATAGTGAATTGGAATCTATTTTAGAAGAAGCTATCCATACTACTGGTCCGGTCTTAGTTGATATTTATACAGAGCAGGCGTTTTTTCCAGAAACTGAAGCGTAATATACTTACAAAAAAGGCAGAATGCAAAATGCATTCTGCCTTTCACTATTTAAAAATTAAAGTAACTAAGAAGTAAATAAGAAATCCATTTGCAATGAGGATGATTGCGAATATTTTCGATTAATCCCTTTACGATTGCAAGATTTAATGAGGGATCAAGCAAATGCTGTTTTAGTAGGATCAATGATTCTTTTTCGATGGACTCTTCCATCTCCTCAATTTTTTGTGTAAGCATCTCTAATAACTGTTCGTTTGTTACTTCTTTCAGAGCGGGTTGTTCCATCGATCGAATAAAATCTTCTGATATGAATGCAATAGTAGCATGCTCGGCAAGTAAGTTTATTTTTTCGACAAGTGATTCAGAAAGCAATTTCAAATCAAGTGGAACATTAGAGAATAACATAAGCTTTGAATAATTGCCCATTAATCCTTTAATACAATAAACTAAATCATATTTTGTGTTGGTAATTTCTTCTCCATATAGACGCTCAACCATAGATAAAGTAGCTTTATCCACTAATCTATCGTACATATACATCTTTTCAATTAGTTCTTGATTATGAAATGTTTGGGCTTGTTCCTTCATAAGAACTTTGGCGAAGTCCGAATGTTGAGAAAAGGTTTGAAAAGTAGTATAGAAATATGTGAACAAAAGTTCATTATTTTGTGTGTTTTTGACCTTGTAGTCAATGTCTGAAATAAGTTGTGTCATAAAATAGTCGATTAATGAAAAGATCAGTTCATCTTTTGACTTGAAGGACAAGTAAAATGCCCCTTTTGAAATACCGCAATGATCAGTTATTTGTTGAACGGAAGTTGCTTCAAAACCTTGTTTCGCAAAAAGCTCTAATGCTTTTTCCATTATTAATTGTTTTTTACTCATATTTTTTGTATCGCTCCTAGGTGATTACGTTGACAATTGACCGATTAGTCATTATTATAATTAACGGAGCAAGATAAGTCAATTTAGGGTAGGTGTAAAGGTGAAAGGTTTAGTTAACTTTGTATTAAAAAATAAGTTAGCAGTTTGGTTACTTACGATTATTATTACAGTATCCGGTATTTATTCGGGTACACAAATGAAAACGGAGACGATTCCAGATATTTCGATTCCATACTTAATGGTTATGGGAGTATATCCAGGAGCAACTCCTGAGCAAGTAATGGAAGATATATCGATGCCGCTCGAAAAAGCGGTGGAGAATTTAGAAGATGTAAAATCTGTTTATTCTAATTCATACTCGAATATGGCAAATGTTCAAGTAGAGTACGAGTATGGGATAGATATGGACGAAGCGAAGCGTGCTTTGCAATCTGCATTAGATACATTGGATTTACCAGAAGGGGCACAAGCACCAACAATTACTGCTATCAGCATGAACATGATGCCGGTTGTTGCATTAAGTGTAAGTAGTTCGACAGAGGATATCGTAGAATTGACATCTACAGTAGAAGAACTATTACTTCCGAAAATCGAAAAAATTGACGGGGTAGCATCTGCTACGATTACAGGTCAGCATATCGAAGAAGTCCAGCTTACTTATGATAAAGAAAAAATGGCTGAACTCGCAATAACAGAAGATGATGTAAAACAAATGATTCAAGCAAGCGATCTAGCTGTTTCATTAGGTTTATATGAGTTTGAAGAAGGTGAACAAGCAGTCTCTGTAGATGGTAAGTTTATGACAGCCGATGAGCTGAAAGAAATGCTTATCCCTGTTACACCAACAGCTGAAAATCCATCTCCATTTGTAAAACTTAGTGACATCGCGACGATTGATGTAGTAGGTAAAGTACAATCTGTTTCACGTACAAATGGTGAAAATGCGATTGCTATTCAAATAGTCAAAGGACAACAAGCTAATACAGTAGATGTTGTAAACGCTGTGAAGGATTTAGTTAAAGAAGAAAAGGCGGCTATCGATGGAATCATCATTGATATATCACTAGACCAGGGTGCGCCAATTGAAGCTTCGATTAAAACGATGATTGAAAAAGCATTATTTGGTGGATTAATCGCAGTATTGATCATTCTTTTATTCCTACGTGATTTCAAATCTACTATCATTTCGATTGTTTCCATTCCAGTTTCTATTTTCATGGCATTACTGCTATTAAACTGGATGGATATTACATTAAATATGATGACATTAGGTGCAATTACAGTTGCAATCGGACGTGTAATCGATGACTCTATCGTAGTAGTAGAGAATATTTATCGTCGTCTGCATTTGAAGTCAGAGAAGTTAACGGGTCGTGCGCTTGTACGAGAAGCAACGATTGAAATGTTCAAACCAATCATGTCCTCTACATTAGTAACAGTGGCGGTTTTCGCACCACTTATTTTTGTTGGTGGTATGGTCGGTGAGTTGTTCATGCCTTTCGCGTTAACGATGACGTTCGCGCTTGCGGCATCATTAGTTGTTGCGATTACGATCGTTCCTGCTTTATCTCATTTCTTATTTAAGAAAAAGTTATATGGAGAAAAAACAGAAAGCAGCCATAAAGAAGCAGGTAAAATGGCGAATGGCTACAAAGGTATTCTTAACTGGAGCTTAAATCACAAAGTTATTACTTCACTCATTGCCATTGTTCTATTAGCTGGAAGTGTTGCACTAACACCATTAATCGGATTTAGTTTCATGGGTAGTGAAGAAGAAAAAGTAATGTACTTAACATATACGCCAGAAGCAGGCGAGTTGAAAGAAGATACATTAGAAAATGTTAGTGTAGTAGAGGAAGAACTGCTGAAACGCGATGATATTGATATCGTCCAATTATCTGTAACAGAAAGTGCAGATGAGATGACAGCGATGATGGGTGGAGGAGCAGGCGGTGCATTAATGTACCTAATCTTTGACCCTGACATGAAAGACTTCCCAGAAGTTCGTTCAGAAATTGAAGATTATGTGTTTAACATTGGTCAAACTGGCGAATGGAAGAGCCAAAACTTCACTTCTATGTCGATGTCTACAAACGAACTTAGCTATACATTCTACAGTGAAGATTTAGATAAACTAAATGAAGCGGTAGAAATGGTTGAAGGAGTTATGAATGAAAACGACGGCTTAGAAGATGTTTCATCAAGTGCAGAGGATGCATATGTAGAGTATACATTCAATGTAGAGCAAGATGAACTTCTGCAATATGGTTTAACGACGGGTCAAATTGTCATGATGTTAAACCCAAACAAAACACAGGATGTTTTAACGACTGTTGAAAAAGACGGAGATACATTACAAGTAATTGTTCAGCAAGAACAAGCTGCGCAACCTAAATCTGTCGATGATATTTTAGCAACGGAAGTACCGACAGCACTTGGTACAACGATGAAACTTTCCGAGCTTGTAACTGTCCAGGAAGGCACAACCTTAAATACACTTGCACGTAGTAAAGGGGAGTATTACGCAACAGTTTCAGGTACGATTCTAGGAGCGGACATCTCTAAAGCTACATCAGAGGTTGATAAGGCAATTGATAAATTAGATTTACCTAAAGGAGTTACAATTGGCACTGCAGGAGCAGCTGCTGATATGGAGGAGACATTTACACAATTAATTGTTGCAATGCTTGCGGCAATTGCGATTGTTTACTTTATCCTTGTTGTGACATTCCGTGAAGGTGTGGCACCGTTTGCGATTCTATTCTCGTTACCATTTGCGGTAATTGGTTCATTTGTAGGTTTATTAATCGCAGGCGAAACTATTTCTGTATCTGTTATGATGGGTCTATTGATGTTGATAGGTATCGTTGTAACGAATGCGATTGTTCTAGTGGATCGTATTGTGCATATGGAACGTGATGGAATGACAATGCGTGAAGCGATTTTAGAAGCAGGTGGCACTCGTCTACGTCCAATCTTAATGACGGCAATTGCAACAATCGGTGCATTAATCCCGTTAGCACTTGGATCTGGTGGCGGAGGCGGCGGTCTCATCTCGAAAGGGTTAGGTATTACTGTAATTGGTGGATTAGTAAGTTCTACTTTATTAACATTAATCGTTGTACCGATTGTGTATGAGATGCTATCCAAACTATTTAAGAAAAATCGTAAAGAAATAGAAGAAAACTAATACGTTGGCCCGGCAAGATGAACGATTATCTTGTCGGGCTTTTTGTATTCTTTAAAAACAAGAATGGGTCACTTTATGGTGCTTATACACTCGCGAATTAATTAACTTTTTGTCATATTAAGGAGTAAAGTATTCCGTGGGAAATAATTTTATCGAAAGAAGTAAAAGCTTGTTCACCTTCTGTATAGGGTAGACAAATTTAACTTATATATTGTATAATAATAATTAGTTTCCCTAACTAACTAATGAAGAAGGTGATTTCATGGAATCATATAAACAGCTTTTTAATGAATATATAGCTATGTATCGACCATATATAAACAAGTTGAATGCATTACTGGCGTCATATAATCTAACGACTGCCCAATGGTCTATTATGTTTTTGATTTTTCGAGAAGGCGCAAAAACAATTGGCGACATATCGCTTTATCAAAATGTAGAGAAGCCAACGACGACAAAACTGGTTCAAAAACTCATAGATCTCGGATACGTAGAAATTCATGTTGGAAATGATAAAAGAGTCAAAATTGTTCAATTGTCGGAAGAAGGAGCAAAAGTATATGGTCAAGTGCGCGAAAAAATTGACTATTTTCAAAAGGGCTTATCAGAAGGTATATCTGAAGAAGAAAGACTGGTTGTAGCCCGAGTTTTAAAAGAGATTTCTAGCAAATTATAAATAAGAAGGGGAAAGATAAATGCAAAAGGAAAGATTATGGACGAAGGATTTCATTTCTATAACGGTAGTCAATTTTGTCTTAATGCTATCGATGTACTTGTTATTAGTAACGATGGCGACATATACAACGGAAACATATAATGCTTCGGCAAGTACGGCAGGTTTGGTTGCAAGTATTTTTATCATCGGTTCATTAATAGGGCGATTATTTGGTGGTAAACAGATTGCAAAAGTTGGTAGCAAGAAAATGCTTATAACCGGGATTATTATATTCAGTATTGTAACGGTATTTTATTTTGTCCCGACTAATCTTTATGTATTAATACTTATTCGGCTGCTGCATGGTATTGGTGTGGGTCTTGCTACTACCGCAACTGGTACAATTGTGTCACAAGTTATCCCGCCCAGCAGAAGTGGGGAAGGAATCAGCTATTTTAGTTTAAGTGCAGTTTTATCTACAGCTATTGGGCCACTGATTGGACTTGCGTTGATAGCTTCTTTTGGTTATACAAGTATTTTTATATTTTCGTTAGTAATGGGGATTGTTAGTTTACTTCTTGCACTTCCGGTTAGAGCTCCACAAATTAAGTATGTAGCAAATTCTGAAAGCACAGGATTTAAGTTTTCAAGCTTTTTCGAATCCAAAGCAATGCCAGTGTCCATTGCTATGTTAGTAATGGCGTTGGCTTATTCAGGTATACTATCTTTTATTACAACCTATGCCGCAGATATCGATCTAGTGAAGGCAGGGAGCTTTTACTTCCTCGTTTATGCAGTGATTATATTAATTTCTCGTCCGTTTACGGGGAAAATGTTGGACAGTAGAGGCGGTAATAGTGTCGCTTATCCAGCATTAGTGTTATTTGCAGTCGGAATGTTATTACTAAGCCAAGCGCATAGCAGTTTCATTTTCTTGTTAGCAGCTGCGTTTATCGGATTAGGTTATGGTAATTTTCAATCTACTACACAAGCACTTGCTATTAAAGTGACGCCGCCTCATCGTATGGGCTTGGCAAATTCCACCTATTTTATCTTCCTTGACTTGGGTCTTGGATTAGGACCTTTCTTACTAGGTTATTTAGTTCCTGTAATCGATTATAGAGGGTTATATTTAGCTTTAGTGGCACTCATTGTGATAGGTATCTTCGTTTATTACGTGTTGCATGGTAAAAGAGATAAGGAAATTCTTCAATCTTAAATTATTGAAAAACCTGTGTAAAAATTTTACACAGGTTTTTTGCTGTTAGCGTATGAATGCAATAACACGAAAAATCACTAATTAATAAAAGCAACTTTGATAAAAGTGGATAAGCGTGCATACAATTTAAAGGAGATGATAAGGTAAATTATAGGGAAGAGGGTAGTTAAGACTGATTGAAAAAGCACTTCTTTTCATGATTATATTGAGAATTTTTTCTGGAAGTATTGATATAGGAGCCGCTATGCTGATGTTAAAATATAATGATTTGGAAAAAGCCTTTTACATTAACACATTACTAGCTTTAGTCGGCCCATGTATATTAATCATTACGACAGGAATTGCTCTATTTGGACTAGCTGAAAAGATTTCCTTAACAAGAATGCTATGTCTGTTCGGTGGAATCCTCCTGATTCTTTATAGTTTGAAATCAAATTAAATTTAATAGCTAGCATTATATGAACTCAAGCCACCTTTCAGACGAATGGTGGCTTTTTCTTTGACAACTATATCGACAGCTGATATATTTGTTGTATCGGAAGTCGATATATCGTCAGGTGATAGGAGGTATATTTGTGGGACAGGAACATCTACCTTTAACAGAGGGTGTGTATTATATTTTGTTGTCACTTTATGAACCACGACATGGTTATGGAATTATGCAATTGACAGAGGAACTAAGTAAAGGACGTGTTCAGCTAGGAGCAGGGACCATTTACGGGGCAATCAAAACATTAGTAGGGCGGAAATGGATTGTTGCGTTAGATGATGACGGACGCAAAAAAGAATACGTTATTACCGACTTAGGGAAAACTATGGTGGAATACGAAATGAAGCGATTAAATGAGTTATATGAAAATGGTTTACTAATGACGAAAGGAGAGAAACAAAAATGAAAAAAGTAAAATATCGCTTGTATGTGGATTATGAGAAAGAAGAACAATGGATAAATGAGTTGGCACAGCAAGGATGGCTTTTAGAGAAGTTTAAGTTCTTTCGCTTTACATTTGTAAAAGGAGAAGCTGGATCTTATATTTATCGAAACGAGTTACTTGCAGGGCTTGCTTTAAAGGATAAAAATGAATATCTCCAATTTTTAAAGGAAAGTGGGATAGAAATAGTAAGTAAATTCGGAGGTTGGGTATACTTTCGGAAAAAAGCATCAGATGGACCTTTCGGAATTTATACGGACACTGCTTCGAAAGTTTCATACTTTAATCGGATTATTGGACTTTTCACCTTATTACTAGTTTTTAATATTATTATTGGTATTGTAAACTTGATTATTTCAGGTTATGCCGATAGTCCAGTCAATTCTTATACTAGTTTCTTCAATTTTGCAGCGGCTATTCTTATAGCGGTTCCTACTATAAAAGTGTATCGACGTAAAAAAGCATTGCAAGAGCAACAAAACTTATTTGAACAATAAAGATAAAAAGGAATCAAGTAAGCCTTAAACTAGAAGGCTTTGATTCCTTTTTATATTGCTTTAAATACTTTCGACTAATTCTTTCAGATATGCTCCGGATTTCTCCATTCTAGATCCGTACCAAAACATTTCACCTTCTACTAATATGATTTTGGTGTTTGGTAGAAATGCTTGAAATTCGGCTATATGTTTTTCTTGGTAAGGAAATGGTTCGGATGCGAGTAAAAGGACATCAAGGTTTGCAGCAACCAACTCTTCCTTGGTGACAGCGGGATATCTTGACCTTTCTTTTGCAAAAGGATTGTGCAAACCAATCGTATGTAGAACGTCATTAATATAAGTAGTTCCTCCAACGACCATATATGGTTTTCGCCAAATTACGTAAGCAGCGTTTTTCACTTGTCCGCGTGAAGAGGGGAATACAGCTTTACAAGAGTCAACGAGCAAATTTGCTTCGGACTCTTTATTTGTTAGTGTGCCGAGCGTCTTTATAAATCGATACGAATCTTCAATTGACTGAACTTCTAAGACAAACACGGGTGCAATTTTTTCAAGAGCTTGTACTATTTCTAATGTGTTTTCTTCTTTTTCAGCTAAGATGAGATCGGGTTGCAATGCTCGTATTTTCTCTACATTTACTTCTTTTGTTCCCCCTACAATTGGTACATTTTCGACAGTTCCTTCTGGAAAAATACAAAATTTAGTGCGACCAACTATTTCATTCTCTAGACCTAGCGCAAAGAGTGTTTCTGTAATGGCTGGGCAGATTGTGATGATACGTTTTGGTGGAATAGAGATGTTTACTGGTCGCCCAGTATGGTCTGTTAATATGTCTGTCATTGAATTTCCTCCTAAACAATCTATACAAAGCTTCTTGGTATATCATTCGATGTTAGAGGAGTGTTCTCCTTTTTCTAAGAGACATGAAAAATGGCTGCTTACATTTAATGAATAAAAAGTGGAGATAAACCAAAGTTGGTGAGGAAAAAAGTAACTGAAATTGGAATTAATAAAGGAGCAGAAGTTGGAAACCGTTAAATTACTATTCTAAACCCAATAGAATTAAGAGATATAGAAGTTTAGACATAAGGCAAAGGGGACTATCCCACGAGCCGACAATTTATGACTTATGGGATAGCATTTTTTACGATGGATAATAGAGAATCATGCTTAATCGGGTTAATACTTCTCCTGAATTATGATAAGTATGGGGTCTGTCCGCCTTAAATCGGATTGAATCACCACTTCTGACTGTGTATTCATCCTTATTAACGCATATAGTTAGTTCCCCTTCAAATACAGTTATGAGCTCTTCAGTCCCTTCTAAATGGGCATCCGCACTTAAGAATCCACCTTTCTCGATTTCAACAGAATAAACTTCAAAGCGTCTATCATCCTCAAAGGGAAAATTAGGGTAGACACGATATTTTCCATTGTCTTCGGATAAGGTCTGTAAATCATTTCGTAAAATAACCTTTGTATCTGTTTGCGGAATATTTATAAGGGTAGAAAAAGAAATCTTTAACCCATTTGCTATTTTCCAAATAGTTGTTATCGTTGGCGTCGATTCTCCTCTTTCAATTTGACCGATCATTGTTTTACTTACTCCGGTTAACTCTGATACCTTCTCAAGACTTAGTTTTTTTTTCTCTCTTAAATTCTTTAAATTTCTGGCAATGATAAGATGTATTTCTTCCATAAAAACACTCCCGTTCTCGTTGCTCTATATAACGTCTATAGTGTACAATAAAACGTAAATCGTTATATTGATCATATAGGACATTATAACATAAGAAAGAGAGAGGGGTCCTTTATGCCATTATTTTCACTGCTTCTATATGCCTTTGTTTCTAGTTTTACCCCAGGTCCAAATAACATTATGGCCATGTTATTTGCGAACAAATATGGTTTTAAGAAAACATTTAAATTTTGTTTAGGGGTAGGCGTAGGTTTTTTGGTAATATTGATCCTAAGCGCATATTTTAATTTACTGCTTCATAATTTTCTTCCCAAAATAGAATTCATAATGAGGCTCCTAGGTGCTGCTTATATGCTTTATCTTGCTTTTAAAATTGTTACTAGCAAAAATACTGGCAACGACAATAATGGAGGCAGTAATAATAGTTTTTTTGTAGGAGTGGTGCTGCAATTTATAAATCCGAAGGCAATCTTATATGGTATAACTGCCATGTCAACTTTTGTTCTTCCGTATAATAGTTCCCATTTCGGCTTACTTCTTTATTCATTGCTCCTAGCTTCTATAGCTATCATGTCAACTAGCAGCTGGAGTATGTTTGGTTCCATTTTTAAAGAATTTATTGCGAAGTATAAAAATCAGTTCAATATAGTAATGGCTTTGCTATTAGTCTATAGTGCTATTACTATCCTTATAGGATAAATCAGTCGTCTTTTAAAAAAGATGGCTTTTTGTGCTTGAGGAAATCATAAAATTCTAGCCATGTCGATAACTATTTACATGTAACATAAGTAAGTTAGAATATTTTTTAATGAAACGAAGTAAAGGGATAATGCGTCTTAAAGTTTGCCGAAATTGTCATACTAGACTTCTGCTATGAGCGTAAACAGGTTTAAGGAGCGCAAGAGGTTAGTTTAGGAGCGGATACCAAAGGTTTATGATCGCATGAGAAGTCTGTATAAGCGCAAACAGTTTTAAAGAGCGCAAGAGGTTAGTTTAGGAGCGGATACCAAAGATTTATGATCGCATGAGAAGTCTGTATGAGCGCAAACAGTTTTAAGGAGCGCAAGAGGTTTGTTAAAGAGCGGATATCGTAGACTTGTGATCGTATCGGATACCTAGATGATTTTTGCGGCTAGTTGCCATATTGAGGTGCTAGCTGGTTTTTGTTCTGACCTTTCCTTTAATGACTAAATGGGATTCTGTTCGTTTATGTAAGAAGAAAAACAGTTATTTATAGGAGAAACAAGAAAGGAGGAAATAAACATAACTTATATTATGAATTGACCTAATGACATCATTAATTTATAATACCTAGTAAACAAGTTAGAATAGTAAAAATTAAAAAGGGAGCAGGATAATATGACTGAATCGATTTCAATTCTTTGTGACAACGTATGCCTTTCTGGAGTGCTTCATCTCCCTGAGGGAATCCAAGATAAAAAAGTTCCGCTTATTGTTCTTTTACATGGGTTTGTAGGGAGCAAAGTAGGAGAGCATCGACTATTCGTGAAAGCAGCCCGAAAGTTTACAGATAAAGGCTATGCTGTTTTTCGCTTCGATTTTAGTGGGTGTGGAGAAAGCGATGGAGATTATGCAGACGTTACAGTTTCAAAGCAATTGAGTGAGGTTCAAGCTGTCCTGGATTATGTATCGACGCTAAAAGAGGTAGATACAAAAAATATTATTTTAATTGGCCATAGTCTAGGAGGGGCGGTTGCATCTTTAACGGCATCTGTAGATAAGCGTATCCGTCAACTGATTTTGTGGTCGCCTGTTGCTAAACCATATGAAGATATAACGGCTATCTTGGGAGATACAGCTTTACAAACTGCTAAGGCGTTAGGTGTTTTTGATTATAACGGTTTTTATGTAAGTCAGCAGTTTTTAGAGGATTTAAAAAACCATTATCCACTTGAAGCTATTCATTCTTATGAAGGACAACTACTTGTCATTCACGCGGCGGAAGATAAAGATGTTTCAAAAGAGAACGCTGTTTACTATTCGGAATCCTTGAAATGCGGAAATACCGGAAATATCCGTTATATTAAAGATGCTAATCATACATTTGCGAGTTATTCTTTCGAAGAGCAATTGTTTGAAGAAACATTAGTGTGGCTAGAGAAAAGCGAAGTGAAAGCTAATAAAATAGCATTATAACAGTTTTCAATATAAGCTATTTCATCTATGATACCTTTGTTGAGCATTAAAATAGATTTCTAATAGAAGCTTGTGCTAGAATAAAAAACGTTATGTTAGTTACTAAAGGTAACCTAGCAAGAAAAAGCTTTGGAGGAAAGAAATCAATGAATATTTTAGTAGTAAAAGCAAATAACCGTCCAGCGACGGAAGCTATATCAAGCAAAATGTATGAAACATTTATGGAAACAGTAAAAGACGCAAAAGATCTAAATGTAACAACTTTTGACGTGTTTGCAGAAGATATGCCTTATTTTGGTCAAGATCTGTTTAATGCATTTGGTAAAACTCAAAACGGAGAAGAGTTAACAGATTTAGAGCAACGTCTATTAGCTGCTAAACAAAAAGCAATGGATGCTTTATCTGCAGCAGACGTAGTTGTTTTTGCATTCCCATTATGGAACTTAACAATTCCAGCGAAATTACAAACATTTGTAGATTATACGTATCAAGCAGGGTATGCGTTTAAATATACTCCAGAAGGTCAAATGGTTAGCTTGATGCCGGAGAAAAAAGCAATTCTATTAAGTGCACGTGGAGGAATCTACTCTACACCTGAGTCGGCACCAATGGAAATGGCAGCTACTTACATGCGCAATGTTTTTGGTGGCGTATTTGGAATGTCTGTAGAAGAAGTAATTATCGAAGGTCATAATGCAATGCCAGATAAAGCAGAACAAATTATTGCAGAAGGTCTTGAAAAAGTAGCTGCGGTTGCGAAATCATTATCTTCAGAAACTGTTAACGCTTAATACAGTGAGAAAATCCCGCATTCGAGCAGAATGTGGGATTTTTTTATTGGCATTCTATTTTAGTTGTAAATGGGGTTTTCGAGCACGAGATACATAAAAACAAAACTTTATTTCTAACTACCCAATATGGCAATAGGATTAAATACTTCAAAATGAATATGATCTTCTGCCACACCCCATTCATGCAATGCCCTATTAATTGCTTCTAAGAAGGGGATAGGTCCACAAAAATAGAAATGCGCATCTTTCGATGAAACATTCGTTTGCAAGAAGTCCAAATCAACAAATCCTTGTTTATCGAAGTCCGCAGCCTCGAGATCCTCTTTAGTTGGAGTATTATAAAGGATGTGTGATTTCACATTGGAATGCTGCATTGCTAATTGTTTCACATGATCTCTAAAGGCATGAGTCGTATTATTTTCTGTAGCATGTATGAATGTGACTTCCCGTTGCGGCTGCTTTTCTACGATAGTATTTAACATACTAATTAGCGGTGTAATCCCAATACCACCACTAATGAGAACGACTGGGGAATCTGTTTCCTCCAGTACAAAATCACCTGCTGGAGCAGAGAACAGAAGTGTATCTCCAACATCTATTTGATTTGCCAGGAAGTTCGAGACGATTCCAGCTGGCGCATTATTATGGGCATCTTCACGCTTCACACTAATACGGTAGTAATCCTTTCCTGGTGAATCTGAAAGACTATAATGTCGAATATGGCTATATTTCTCGCCAGGAATTTCCGCTTTTATTGTTAAGTATTGTCCCGCTTCGTAAGTAGGAATGGGCTTCCCGTCTTGTGGCTTTAGATAAAACGAACGAACCGTATCACTTTCTTCTACTTTTCGATCAATGACAAAACTGCGGAATCCTTCCCATCCACCAGACTGATGTTCTACTTGATCATATAAATTCTTTTCGATATCGATGAAAGCCTCGGCAATATATCCATAAGCTTTTCCCCAGGCTTCTATAATTTCATCTGTCGCAGCATCACCAAGGACAGCTTTTACTGCTTCCAATAATGTTTCTCCTACAACAGGATATTGTTCTGCCACCACACCAATTGCCCGGTGTTTTTCTGTAATTCTTTGTATAACAGGTTTTATTGCTTCTAAATTTGTAATATGTTCACCAGCTGCATATACTGCATAGCCTAGCGCTTCTTGTTGGATTCCTCTTTTTTGATTGGTTTGGTTAAATAGATTATACAAATCTGGAGCCTTGGAAAATAATAATTCATAAAATTTCTTTCCGATTTCCTTACTATGTTCTTTTAGAACAGGTGCTGTTGATTGGACGATTTCGATTGTTTTAGCGTCTAACAAGTAATATTACCTCCTCAAACTGTATATTACATAACAAAAATAGTATTCCCATTATGCACCCTAACAATTCCAGCAAAATTACAAAATCCCACATTCAACGCTAAAGTTTAAATGTGGGATTTATAGTTAAGTTAAAACTTTGGAAAAACATACGAGATTAAAAACCACAGTATACCGAAAAAGATAATTAGATAGGCAGCGTATTTAATAAATGTTGCGCCTACCAAACCCGAATCTGACTTTTCTTCTCGACGTACTTCAACGCGTTTCTCTTCGTCCATTTTTAATCACTCCTAAACTATTTTCTCTTAAAATCTATTTACCCTGGTGACTTTGAAAGTAAACTTGGAACTTTGGACAAGTAATTGAATGAGGGGGGAAAATAAAAAGCCAGAAATTCGTACAGAAATCTCTGGCTTATCTCTTTAATATATTATTGACTATTGAATTTCCATACGTAAATCACCAGTTCTAGCTAAACCTCTAGCTTTTAGCAAATGATAAACAGTGAGAGAAATGAGTGCTGGTAAAATGACACCTAATACAATATACATTAATAGAACAATTACACCTTGGTTCGCAAGAATATTTAAAGGGGCGATAAATGAATTAAGACCAAGACCTGCTAATGTATAAGGTACTTCAAAATGGAACATTAATATCGCAATTGGAGCACAAATAACAGAAGATAGAAATGGTCCTATGACAAGAAGCGGATTTTTAACGATATTTGGAACTTGTACTTTCGGTGTTAAAAATGATTGAGCAATATTTGCACCTAGATCATTTTGTTTGAATGACATCGCCGTCCATCCGGCAAATTGAGCTGTACATCCAATTAAAGCGGCCGCACTGGAAACTGGATCAAGTTGCAGAGCAATTGCAATAGCTGCGGATGAGGCGGGAGACATAAGGAAAATACTCCAAACAAGTCCGATAACTATGGACCCCATAAGCGGAGATCCTGAAACAGAGTTTGCGATAAAACTACTTAACTGCTCTAAAAGTGGAGTAGTCACCGCTGCTAACCCAACACCTGCGACGCCTCCTACTAATATAGCGGCGAATGGAATTGCTAGCATATCTAGTTTTGTCTTACCGGCAATGCGTTTTCCAACCCACACTGCAATAACGGTAGCTAACACAGCACTGATCGGTTGTCCTGTAGTAAGAATCCAAGCACTATCAGCATTCATATGAAGTGCATTTGCACCGATTGTACTAGAGGCCATCGCACTGAAAATAACTAATGTATTACCGCCAAGTTGATAGGCGATACCAGCACCAATTGCTGGTGCAAGCATTAGCTGTGCAGCCTTTCCGATTGTAGTAAAGCCTTCCCATCCAGTGAACGTGCCAAAAGTTTCTATAAGAAGGCCAATACCTAGGGTGACAAGTACCGCATTTGCAAGTCCTTGCGACGCCTTATACATTCGTTCGATTATATATTGCTTCGTCGTTTGTTTCATTTCTAAATACCTCCAAATATACTATATGAAATATATTGCTAATTTTTAAAAAATAAAAAGCTCTCCATTAGGATGAGCAATTACTTTTAATGCATGATGATTAATACTCTTGTTATATACTTTTTATTCTACTAAATTGTTATAATATTAATATAATTATTTAGAGTAGTCAATACTATTCTAAAATAAGAAATAGTGAGTAAAAAGAGCCGAAGATTTTATGAAATCTTCGGCTCTGAAGCGTGTATAACTATTTTTTCACTTTGTCACGTAATTTATTTCTTTTTTCCTCTAATCCTTCCGCATTTATCATTGTTTTACCTAAGGTGAGCAGGGTGATAAACATGACCCCCGTTCCCACTACTAGATAAATCATTGTAAACACTTTTCCAAGATCTGTAGATGGATAGAGATTTGTTTCTACACCAGTCGGTATCAAGCTTACAACGCAGAAGTAAATAGCGTCCAATAAGTCCCATCCTTCTTTTTTCGTATAGAAAAGAGTACCAGAAAGAAGGATAAAAAATAAAGTAGTAAACAGAGATAGAAAGATTGGTTCCTTGAAAGCTTTAAAGAATGCTTCTATAAATCGTTTGACGGTTAATATAAAGGATAACATATTGGTTCACCTGCAAAAGTAAATTTTTGTCTCAGTATTATAGCAAAAATATAAGTACTCATACTAACAGAAAGCCCATCGCTAGGTTTCACTTACATAAAATTAAAGACCAGGTTAGATATCTCTAACCTAGTCTTCTACTATTTTAAACTAATGTTTGTGGAGATTTCAGTTCTTAATGATTCCCATTCCTCGCGTAGAATCCCCATTCGAATGGAATCATAATATTGACCGTCATAATAACGAACTTTTCTAATGCGTGCTTCCATTGTCATACCTAGTTTTTCTCCGACACGAATCATACGCTTATTACCTGACCATGTTGCGTATCCCACACGCACCAGAGGCATTGTATGAAACAAATGGGTCATCCAAAGTTTTAAGGCGCGTGTCCCTAAGCCTTTCCCCCAGCTAGGAGCCTCATGAAACACTATTCCCATCTCGAGCCATTTGGAAGGTTCATGCTCCCAATAATAGGAAACAATACCGCAAACGATTCCCGAAACCTCAATGGCCCAAAAATTATCTCGAGCAATATATGAAGCTGCATTTTCCATAAAAATGTCGAATGGGATTGCTTGATGTTCATAATAAGGTGCATCCCACTTTTTCCACTCGGGAGCTTCATCCTTGAAAGCTAATTCCCAAAGTCTAGGTAAATCATCCGATTGAAGGGGACGAATGATCAATTCATTATCTTGATAAAACATAAAATTCCTCTTTTCATTTCATAGTTTTAAATATATGAATTAGATTGAAAAGAGATGGCGTAAGCCTTTTACTTTTCAATCACCATTTGTACGTTTTTCATCTTCAACACTCCTCTCGATTTATATAGTTTATTTTAATTCAAATATTCAAATAATGATATAACGAAAAAGAGCTTTGTAACTGTACACAGCTCAGTGTAAATTTTTATAGGAGCATGAAAGTATATTGAATGAGAAAATAAAGTTTTAAAAGTATAAAAAAATCCTGTGTATTTTGACCACAGGATTCTTCTATAAATTAAAACTTTGCACTCTTTAGTGTTTCACCTAATTGCTCAACAGAATTTACAATCATACCATTTTGTTTGATCAAACCGACTACAAATAAGTTACGATACATAAATTGGTTCTCTGTTCCATCTGCAACTAATGCGTCAATTTTTTTCGTATTGTCTCGACCTTGTTGACGTGTATCTGTGTAAAGTCCGAAAATAGGACGATCTAACATAGAAAATGCACCGATTTCAGCAGCGACGCCAGCATCAATTTCAACACCATCGATAACAGCCACTAAAAAGTCGCTTTCTTTTAATGCTTGCATATCCGCTCCTGCAATTGCGAGACTGTCTGCATAAGCAGCTTTGTCATTAATGGACATGTTTTCTTGGGGCACATATAAATCGACTCCTGGAATCGCTGTTCGCACCTCTTTTGCAACTAATTCATTGATCAATCTGTCCCCTAAACCAAATAACCCATTTGCTAAATAACCTTTTTTCATCCTATTGCCTCCTCTATCATCTCTATAATTTTATGAAAGAATAGAGCTGAATACAATGTTCATTGGTCGTAATAAATTCTACTTTGTATGAAAAATAATATTCTGTTCATACTATGCCGTATATATGTAAGAATCATTATGTATGGTAATTTTACTATTTCGAATAAGGGCAAACGTTTGGAGTATAGGAACGGTGAAGCATAGGATTTGTTCATACCAACTTAGAAAAAGCTTCTGTATAGAATCAGATATCTGGGCTGATCGTTTCTACCTAATCACCGAAAAAAACTAGACTACAGGAAGTATGATTAAAATTAGTATGAGGATGGGTTAGTGTACACTATCCTCTCTTTGAATCCCTTATTTTTCATTCTTTCTCTTTTTTAGAAACGATGAAAAGTAAGGGTTTTTTGTTGGTTTAAGACACAACTAGGAGTTGCTTGTATGTACTTTTTGCTAAATATTTTAGGTGTTTTTGTTGTGATGGGCATCGTTTTTTTATGTTCACCGAATAAGAAAGCAGTAAAATGGCGACCAATTGTTTCCCTTCTCCTTCTTGAATTGCTCATTACATGGTTTATGTTAGGTACTACAATAGGTAGTTGGGTAATTAATAAGATTGCTTCTTTTTTTACATGGTTAATTGAATGTGCGAGCGAAGGGATTGCATTTGTTTTTCCATCAGCTATGGCAAATGAAACTGTGGACTTTTTCTTCGGTGCATTGCTTCCGATTATTTTTATCGTTACTTTTTTCGATATTTTATCTTATTTTGGGATATTAACATGGATTATTGATAAAGGCGGTTGGGCTATATCAAAGGTGTCGCGTTTACCTAAGCTAGAAAGCTTTTTCTCCATTCAAATGATGTTCCTAGGTAATACAGAAGCATTAGCTGTTATTCGTGATCAGTTATCTGTTTTGAAGGACAAACGATTGCTTACTTTTGGAATTATGAGTATGAGCAGCATTAGTGGATCAATACTAGGAGCGTACCTATCAATGGTTCCAGCAGAATATGTGTTTAGTGCCATCCCACTAAATTGTTTAAATGCGCTTATTTTAGTTAGTATTTTAAATCCAATACATGTGACAAAAGAAGAAGACATTATTTATGTACCACCAAAATCGGAGAAGAAGGATTTCTTCTCCACGATTTCGAATAGTATGTTAGTTGGGATGAATATGGTCATCGTTATTTTAGCAATGGTGATTGGTTATGTAGCACTTACAGCTGGTCTTAATGGAATTCTGGGTGTTTTTGTAAATGGACTTACGATACAAAAAATCTTCTCTTTCATCTTTAGTCCGGTTGCATTTTTACTTGGCTTGCCCCTCCAGGATGCTATGTATGTAGCGCAATTGATGGGCATTAAATTAGCTACGAACGAATTCGTAGCGATGATGGACTTAAAAAATAACTTAGATACATTACCTCCGCATACTATCGCTGTTGCAACGACTTTCTTAACGTCATTTGCGAATTTTAGTACAATTGGTATGATATATGGAACATATAACTCTGTATTATCAGAAGAGAAGTCGGCAATTATCGGTAAAAATGTTTGGAAGCTTATCGTAAGCGGTATGGCTGTCTCCTTGTTAAGTGCAATGATTGTTGGTTTATTTGTTTGGTAAGAGAACGAAGTAAAGGCGACTCGAAACATTACATTCGAGTCGTCTTTTTTGCTATTAAAGGAAATAAACAACCAGTAGCGAATTTGTATACATAGAGTAGATGAAACGACTTAATAAAAACTACATCGGTATGAGGTGAAGAAAGATAAATGTGGAAGAGCTAAAATTAGATTTAATAAAACTCAATGAATGCATCTATTTTGATAATAATCATTATCTACGTGATAAATGTTCGAATGAGAATTTATTAAGAGAAGTTATAAAGAAGTTTGAGGACAGAATAGATTCACTGACAGCAAGAGCGGTAGAGTTAAATTCAGAGAAAATCTTTTTATATGGCAATATAGGAAATCTGTATAGAATAGTTGGAAAAACAAATTTGGCGATTGAAAGTCTGCAAATAGCGATTACTTTAGGGGAAAGCAAACAAATAAATAATGTCATTCGTTTAGGAGAAGCATTGAAATATGATGGGCAACACGAACAAGCGCTCAACAAGTTTGATGAAGCGATTGAATTATGTGTTAATAATACCACCTTTTTAGACTTTGCCTTCCAGCATAAAGGAAAATGTTTATTAGAATTAGGACAAACAAGTTTAGCGGCAGATTATTTTCGGAAAGCCATGCAAATAAGATTAATAAAAGGCGATCAGTCACTAATTGACTCTACCCAAAAGGCAATTGATTTTACATATTTATAGGGGGAATTTGAATGGATTTATCCATCATAGAGAAAGCAGAAATTCAAACTTTACAGTCAAGGCTCTCTGCAATACAAGCAATAGAGGGCAATCCGATGGGAGTGCATCAATTAGTTAAAGGACAAACAAGCGCTTTTGCTGTGAAAAATATCCCAGGACCAGCATTTAATACAGTTAGAGGTTTAAGTGAAGATGACATTCCATACTTAGAGGAAATAATTGCTTTTTATGAAAAGCATGCCATTAACTTTCGCTTTGAAATAACACCGATGAATAGTTCAGAGTCATTATTCAGAGCACTAACCGATAAAGGATATTATCATTCTGGTTTCCACGCATCCTTTAATGGAGGAAGTGAGGAGGAAAAAGGTCAGATCTGTCAACCTGATATAGAGGTCTGCCATTTAAAGCGAGATGATTTCGATTTATTTGCTTCTATCTACGTGAATGGTTTCGGTCTTCCTTCCTTTATACAAAATGATATAAAGCAAAATAATGAAGTTCTTTTTGACGTGGCGGGATGGCAATTTTATGTAGCGTATGTGAAGGGAATACCGGTCGGGGTTGCAGTGTTATTTGTCCAAGAGGAAATAGCTACACTGGCCGCGGCGGCAACATTGCCAGAATATCGGGGGAGAGGTGTGCAATCGACGTTAATCCAAAAACGGATTCAGGATGCGTTTGAAAAAGGAGCAAAAAATATCACGAGTGAGGCTGCTTTTGGAAGTGCTAGTCATCGAAATATGGAACGGGTTGGGCTCAAATTAGCTTATACAAAAGCACTTTGGAGTAAATTCTAACTAAGGAAGGAATATCAGATGGAAACTACAACTGTTTTAAGAGATATATTAGGAGTTATAGCATTTCCATTAACTGCTTGGAACCTAGCGATGAATCAACTCAATAAAGAAATGGGAATTAGCTATGCATATAACAACTGAAATAATGGAAAGAATGAAACGTTTAAATGAGCTTAATCGACCATACATTATAGGTATTGATGGATTAAGTGGAGCGGGTAAAACGACGATAACGCAAACCCTTACAAAAGAGCTCACTTTTGAAGGTCAAAAGATCGTGGTGATCCATATCGATGATTTAATCGAAGAGCGTGCAAAGAGATATAACACGGGTCATCCTGAATGGTATGAATACTACTTTCTTCAATGGGATGCGCAAGAGATAAAAGAAAAACTTTTGTTAGCAGTGCACGGAAAGTTAAACGAGCTTCATTTAAAGTATTACGATAAAGAAAACGATCGATGCTATATGAAAAGCATAACTATAGAGCAATGTAACGTTCTATTGATAGAAGGGATCTTTCTTCAGCGAAAGGAGTGGAAAGGCTTCTTTGATTATATGATTTATTTGGATTGTCCAAAGCATGTTAGAAGTGAGCGAGTTTTACGAAGAGATGCTTATATTGGAAGCATAAATGAACGATTGAAAAAATATGAACGAAGATATTGGGCAGGAGAAGATTATTATTTCAAAGAAGCAAATCCTATCCAAAACGCAGATATAGTCATAAATAGCTAAATTAGTTGAAAATGAAAAGGAGTGTTTTTATTGAAACAAGCTTTATTGATCATTGATGCTCAACAGGAATTGATTGAAGGAAATCAAGAAGAAAAAAGCGTTTTTAAGAAAGAACAATTAATTGCGAATATTAACTTAGTAATAGAAAAAGCGCTAGCATCGCAAGCTTTAGTAATCTTCGTGAGAGATACAGATGTTGCAGAAGGAGAAGGGGAAGGCTTTCAAATACATGGCGATATCAAAATCCCCTCCTCATATGAAATATTTGATAAAGCAGCAACGAATTCATTTTACGGAACCGATTTGAAACGTTTCTTGGAGGTAAACGAGGTTAAACATGTGGTTATAATGGGATGTAAAACAGAACATTGCATTGATACTGCTGTAAGAACTGCAACAGTGAATTATCTGGACGTCACATTAGTGGAGGATGGACATTCGACAACGGATAGCCCTGTTTTAGCTGCTGAACAAATTATCAATCATCATAACAAAGTATTGCACGGTCATTATAATGTGGATCATTTTTCAATGGTAAGGGCAGCGGAAGAGGACTTGTTTCAACCGACACACGATATGTACCGAGAATAATAAAGAAAGTATATTTCTTTTTCCTTACCCGTACCTTTTCAATAAATTTTTTCGTTTATATAAGTGAAAGACAAATTTGGAGGAGGGGAAAACATGCGGCCGCTTGTTGAAAAAACTCCCATTGACGAAACAAAGGAATTTGAGATGGCAATTATGCCTTATATGCACGATTTGAAAAAGTATTGCTTTTCCCTAACGAGAACTAAGTGGGACGGGGAAGATTTAATGCAGGAGACCTTAGCGAAGGCCTTTGAAAGCTGGATGAAAAACCCAAAGCAAATAGCGAAGGCATATTTGTTCCGCATTGCTTCTAATACATGGATTGATAAACACCGTAAACGAAAAATAGAGGAAGACATGGGGCAAGATTTATCTCAATTTGCACAAGAAAATGGACCTAAAATGGAGTCAGTTTTTCCGGCGATTATGGTATTGTTAAACGAATTGTCGGCTAAACAAAGAGCGGTAGTTTTATTCGTATTAGGATTCGATTACACGATTAAAGAAACTGCAAGCTTGCTTTCTGATAGTGAAGGATCTATAAAAGCAGTCCTCCATCGTGCGCGAAAAAAGTTAAAACAAGTGAATATACATGACTATTCCTACGAATTGGATGAAGATAACTTATGGCCATATGTAACTGCTTTAAGTAATCAAAATTCAAATGCTGTCCTACGGCTATATCAAAAAGAAATACAAGAACCATCTATGTATGCTAGAAGCGATCAGTACAGTATCCATTCATCCCCAATCGCTCATACTTTTGCGAGTGGCAGTACTCCTTATGTGCTTATCTCAATTCCAAAGAAAAATGGGGGAATCCTTTTCGTTCCATTTTATCAATTAGAGTTATCTGCATTATTAGCGCAAATAGCTTGGTTGAAGCAAAAGGAATTTTCGACTGTAGCATAGAAAGGGGATTTTGAATGTCTAATCTTATTCCGTATGTTGTAGAGCAAACAAGTCGCGGGGAGCGTTCTTATGATATTTATTCACGATTATTAAAAGACCGGATTATTTTTTTAGGGTCAGAAATAAATGATGTAGTTGCGAATAATATTGTAGCGCAACTGCTGTTTTTAGAGGCAGAGGATCCGGAAAAAGATATTTCTTTATATATTAACAGCCCTGGTGGATCAGTAAGTGCTGGATTTGCAATTTATGATACAATGCAAATCATTAAGCCGGATGTACGCACGATTTGCACTGGATTAGCAGCATCTTTTGGAGCTACGATACTTGTAGCAGGTACAAAAGGAAAACGTTTTGCCTTGCCGAATAGTGAAATTATGATACATCAGCCACTTGGAGGCGCACAAGGGCAAGCTAGTGATATTGAAATTAGCGCTAGGCGAATTCTCTTGATGAAGGAAAGGATTAATCGTATTTTTTCAGATAGAACAGGACAGACAATCGAGAAAATTGCAACTGATTCTGACAGGGATTATTTTATGACAGCTGAAGAAGCAATGAAATACGGGATAATTGATCAAATTATTTAAAGAGAACTCCTCATCTTATTGGATGAGGAGTTGTTTATTATAAAAGGAAGAAAGGAACGTTATGTCGAATAAATTTAATAGAAGGAAATGTATTAATTTGAGGTGATTACGGTGGGGAATGAAGTGATAATAGAGCAATTAATATCTACAGAAGATCATATGGAAGAATTATCGGAGCTTCTCATTCAAGTAGTTGAAGATGGAGCGTCGATTGGCTTTTTACCACCGGTAGCTTTAGCAGATGCGATGAACTATTGGGAAGAAGTATTAAATCCAGAAGTAATACTATTTGTAGCAAAAAGAAATAATCGAATCGTTGGAAGTGTTCAGTTGCATCGATGTGCAAAACAAAATGGTGTACATAGAGCGGAGATTGCTAAACTAATGACTCATCCTAATTATCGACGAAATGGGATAGCTCGCTTATTGATGAAAAGTGCAGAAGAGAGGGCAATGAGAGAGGAAAGATCGTTATTAATACTAGATACAAGAGAGGGAGATCCTTCTAATAATCTCTATGCTTCATTAGGTTATATTGAGGTTGGAAAGATACCTAACTATGTGAAAGCGGTATCTGGCGAATTTCAAGCCACCATTTATTATTATAAAATCCTACTTGAAGAATAATGGGTTTTGGGAATAAAGACATACAATTTAGTGCTAATAATTTCAAGCAACAGGTTCATCTTCCATTTGATTGGAGATGAACCTGTTGCTTATTTTAATCATTTTAGCGTAAAAAAATTACTTTTAAAAGAAAAAGTGTTGCTTCTTAAAGTAAAATAATTTACTATTAAAAGTAACGAGGAGGGGAGAAAATGGATGAAATTCGGTTAAACGTAGCTTTATTAAGAAGAAAAGTACCTAATTTAACGACTGCTGCAAAATCGATTGGGATTCGACCTGCAACAGTATCCAATCTGTGTACAGGAAAAATTGATTTAGGTAAAGCAGAGGTAAAGACTCTTGTAGGTCTCGCGACGCTCGCTAACTGTACGGTGGATGAATTAATCATACGGGGGGAGAAATTAAAGATGATTGAGACGCAAATTAAAGCATTGGACTTCTTTGCACCACTAGTAAAAGGGGGTACTACAGGATTAGTGGCTCGACCAGGAATGGGGCAACTTGTCATTCTTGCGGAATTGATGCATCGTTTTAAAGAAAGTGATTACACCACTGTTTTCTTATTGCCAACTACTGAGCATAGTGAGTTAGATGGTACTACAGAGTTAGCAGACATTATTGTGGTCTCCGTTGATGAAGCATTTGCAAAATTAGCAGAGCTATCGGGGGATATTATATTTATTTCGGATAAGAGTTATATAGTATCTGGAGAGCTTTTAGATCTACAAGAAAGATTGGTTACAGAAAGAATTCATAACGTCACAACCATTTTATTAGACCTTTCTGGTGAAGTGGTAGATGAAGATATGCCTTATGGTCCTTTGGAAACTGTTTGGCAATTGGATGCGGATCTTGCAACTCGTCATCTTTATCCAGCTATCCATCCTATCTATTCCACATCTTCTATTATTGAAGGTGTCGATTTAGATGAACGTCATTTTAATTTAAGGCAACGTGCGCAAAAGCTTCTACGTCGTTATCGTGAATTGCGCTCTATTGTAGTTGTACATGGGATTAATAAAATTCCAGATACTGAACTAGAGACGTATGAAAAAGGAGAGCGTTTAGAAGCCTATTTCTCACAACCATTCTTTGTGGCGGAAGCATTCACCGGCCAAGGAGGAAAAGCAGTGTCCATGTCCCAAACACTTGCCGATGTTGAATCTATTTTAGAAGGAAAAATGGACCATATGTCTGTTAAAGAACTAACATACAAAGGAAGTCTATAATAAGTAAAAGTGAGGGAAATACATTTTCTCTCACTTTTTTCTTTTAAAACGGAGTTTAAGTTTAAATCACTAGGGGAAACTACAAGAAAATTCATTATTAAAGAGGTGCCTATGACTAATAAGAGGAATAATCAATTGATCTATGCAAAACAAAATATGTGGACAGGTATTTTATTTGGTTTTGGATTAATAGCTTTTATCGATGAAGTTGTATTTCATCAGTTACTGCATTGGCACCATTTTTATGATAGTTCTACAAAGGATATTGGACTGGTTTCGGATGGTCTATTCCATGCTTTTAGCTTTTTTGCGACGATTGGATCGTCGTTTATGTTGGCGGACCTTCACCGGCGGCATGCATTCTGGCTAAAGAGATGGATTGGAGGCATATTGTTGGGGGCCGGAGTATTTCAACTTTATGATGGTATTATCCAGCATAAACTAATGGGGCTCCATCAAATCCGCTATAATGTCAACATTGTTCCATATGATTTAATATGGAATATTTCAGCTGTTATTATGATTGTTATAGGTCTTATTTTACTGAATCGAACACGACGTTGATTGGAGGGAGTTGGACATATGCATACCCATAATCATTCTAATGAAATCAGTGACCTTGTCCAAATCCTATTAGTAACACCTTTTGTTTTAGGTTTAATAGGTTATTTACTGTCGGTAAGTATTTCTAATAGAAAGAAAAAACAGTGGCCGTTTTATCGTGTAGTTTTATGGATAATTGGTGTGGTTTGTGCATCTTTATCGGTCATTGGACCAATAGCGGATCGTTCTCATGAAGATTTTTCTGCACATATGATAGGTCATTTGTTGCTTGGCATGCTTGCTCCACTTCTCATGGCATTAGGTGCTCCTATGACACTTATCTTACGTACCCTTCCTGTTCACTCGGCGAGACGGCTTTCTTATATTTTAAGTAGTGGACCAATTAGTATCCTTCATAATCCTATCTTTACTGCACTTGTAAACGTGGGAGCTTTATGGTTACTTTACACAACTGAGCTATTTCCCATGATGCATGAAAATGTCGTACTTTATGCATTCATCCACATACACATTTTCTTAGCAGGTTATCTTTTCACTATATCCATCATTTATATTGATCCCACACCTCAACGAAAATCCTTTATTTATCGTTCGGTTGTACTATTAATGGCTTTAGCGGCGCATTCCATATTGTCCAAGTATCTTTATGCACATCCACCTGATGGTATATCCACGGCACAGGCTGAATTGGGTGGGATGATTATGTATTATGGTGGGGATACTATAGAAGTAGGATTAGTCTGTATCCTCTGCTATCAGTGGTATAGAAGCACTCGATCTAAGGTGAAGGCAGCTAATCTACAACTACAGAAAAATTAGAAAGGACATGTTTTAAATGGAAAAGAAGCAGGCAAAGTTTACGGTCGTTGGGACGGACATTGAAGAAGTAAAAAGACTCAATGCAAATTCGGGTATGAGTTATAACGAGTTAAATGAATGGTTTGCCAGAAAAATGACTAGTGAAAATGGGAAAAATGAGAACGAAACTTCGATTAGTAACAACAAGTAAACAATGGAGGAAAGGTGTGGCGAGCAAGTTGCATATTAAAGCATTTTTAATGAAACTTGTAGTAACTACTGCGGTTTTATGGGTTATTTTAGGGTTATTCTATAAAGTTAACTTTACGGATATATTAATAACAAGCATAGTGTTAACCGTTGTAGGCTTTTTAGGTGATTTGTTTGTTTTGCCGCGAATTGGTAATGTGCTTGCATCGATAACTGATTTCGTCCTTGCAATGGTGGTAGTATGGGTCCTGGGCTCCAGCATATTTGATGAAAGAATTGCTTTGGGAACGGCTTCGTTTATATCTGCCCTTATTCTGATGATGGGGGAATTATTTTTACATCGATATATGGAAAGTCATATTTTTGAACCCCAAATTACGAATCCCGAGGAAAAAACAGGTTATTACCAACGAACAAATCTGCAAACTGAGTTCGCAGAAGAAGTGGATGTAGATGAAATATCCAGAGAAACTAAAGAAAAAGAAGTAAAACCCTCTGTAAAAAAAGAGAAAAATGGTAAAAGAAAATAGTTAAATAAAAAGTATATTTCCCTCTAAAAGGACCAATCTAATATGGTCAAGGAGGTGAGCAGTAGTGGCAAACAACAACAACCGCAATAACAACAATAACAAACAAAATAACAATCAAAACAATAATCTTGAGTTCGGAGAGGATTTCAACTTCGATAATTTAGACAACCAAAAGCGCAACGAAAAAAATAAGAATAACCAAAATAATCGCAATAGCAATCGTAATAACCAAAACAATCAAAACAACATCAAATAATTTAAAGTTCAGTCCTTCCCAAGAATAATAGGAAGGACTGTATTTTTGTTTGAAGTTTGAGCCTTAGTGGTATAAAGAACTAATATTATTTTGTGGAGGTCATCTATAAAATGGAAAGTATTCAACATTTGGAAATAAAAGATGCTTTCATGAATTATTTATTTCCCTTTTCGTTTCGTGAGAAGGAAAGAGAAAAATTAATGGAACAGTTGAAGAAACACGATTTTAAGTTATTCGATTTAGACAACTATGAGCTACAAGACCTATATTATGGGAAAGGTATTCAAATAAACCATCAAGAATTAGATCAATTCTTTTTACCTTTTATTGAAGATAAATTATTTCCACAATCTGTTAACGAAAGAGGTTTTCTGCGATACTCGAGAGAAATAAAAGAATCGTTTGCTTTAAAAGGAAATAATAACGAATTCAAGTTTACTGTAAATAGTTTGGATATAATACTATGTCCTTTTGGCATTGGAATTATTACGATTCGAACAGAAAAGATAAAAGAGCCTGAAAGCTTAACAAACGTGCTGGACTTTATGAGCCATTTTCGTGTTTTAGAGCCTAAACTGGAAGAAGAAAGAGGAACAAAGATTTATCAGCAAAATAAAACATACACAACAACGAGTGAACTTATTTTCGATTATCTATGTCCTTTTTTAAAATCGTTTATAGTGAAAAACAAAAAAATGGAAGGATATTATGGAAGCTTACCGTTTTTCGAGGATGAGCGTATGCTTTCACAAGCCTTTTTAATAGCTGCTGGAGACCAACTTATTACGAACGATCAATTATTCCGAATGGGTCAATTGGATGGAAGGGATCCTGAAGGAAATGAATTTATATCTAGCACTAATCCAGAATATATTAACCGTTATGTAGAGGAGCGGATACATGATAGATGGGCACCGAATACATATACGATTACTTCATTACATACTCAAACGACTATTTCAGTAAAAAGTAAAGAATCATTAAAGAAAGAGATAGCACAGTTTATGAGCATTCATTATTATAATTTATTGCTTCATTTTTATTATAAAATTATGTTATTGAGGTTGTCTTTTGAACATAGTGAGATAAGCTGGGAAAAAGACAAACAATATGTAGAAGAGTTAATTGAGCTTATTTCTAAATTTGATTCGCATTATTACTTTGAAGAAATATCAGTCCGTTCAGAAGGAAAAGAACTTACAAACATGCTGCGTGAAGCTTTTTATTTAAAGCCTCTTTTTGTAGAAGTAAAGAGAACTGTGGATGATTTATATCGTGCACAAGAAAAGCAAGCGGATAAACGGCAAAATATGCTATTGTTTATCTTAACAGTATACACGGTTGTTTCCGGGATTTATGGGATGAATTTAGTAATAGAGGATTGGAAAGAAGACTTTAATTGGTCTAGCGTGTTCAATTATACCTTCTTTGAGTGGATTACCCTCGTTACTGCGCTGTCAGGGATAGCATTATCAACAACTTTGCTTGTCTCGACAAGTGGAAAAGGTATTAGGGACAAATATAGAAAATGGAAGCGGGAACATTTTAAGTAATTTCTGTTTCCTATTCCAACCCGTTTACAGTATATTTATATGTGTGTAAAACGAATATAAATACGAAATTTGAAAGAACGGGGTAGAGATTTGAAAGAAGGAAATACATCAAAGTCCATTGTGTTACCATTAATCATTTCTATTGTTGCGATATCATTTGCTGCAATTTTTGTGAAATGGTCTTCTGCACCTGCAACTATTTTAAGTATGTATCGGATGATCTTGGCATGCTTGTTATTAGTTCCAGTTGTTTGGTTTAAAAGACAAGAGTTTCAAAAGATAGCAAGAAAAGAATGGTTCTTATTATTTTTTGCTGGTTTATTTTTAGCGCTTCATTTTGCACTTTGGTTTGGTTCATTAAAGTTAACAACGGTTGCAAGTTCGACAATTATCCTGGCCTTGCAACCAATCGTCGCATTAATAGGTGGAGCATTTTTATATAAAGAAAGAACGACCTCCGCAGCTTTAATGACAATGGGTATTGCTGTTGTAGGAGCAGTAATGGTCGGTTGGGGCGATTTCGGTTTAAGTAAAAGCGCAATTATAGGGGACATTCTTTCCTTTTTAAGTGTTATCGCGGTTGTTGGATACTTGTTAATCGGACAAAATGCAGTAAAAAAAGTATCTCACTGGATTTATAGTTTTTGTGTTTTTGGGTTCGCGGCAATTGCATTGGTTGTCTATAACTTCGCAACAAGTGTAGCGATGGGAGGATATGACGCAAAAGAATGGGGAATTTTTGTTTTACTTGCAATCGTGCCAACAATTTCCCATGTCATTAATAACTGGTTGTTAAACTATGTAAATGCCACCACTATTTCGATGAGTATCTTAGGAGAGCCAGTAGGTGCAACAATACTTGCAGCAATTTTTTTAGGCGAACGCCTTGTAGGCTGGCAAATTGTAGGTGGATTGCTTGTCTTAGTAGGAGTTTTCCTGTTTTTATCACAACAAATGAATCGTTACAAGAAAGTAAAATAATTTGTCACAGGTAAGGGGAAAAGGACTGATCTCAATGGCCATTAGTAATGGCTTTTAAGATCAGTCCTCTTTTAGTCCAATGTTTTTGAATATTAGAGTCGAGGGTTTGTTCTGGTGTCGATTTCTGTAGCAAGCTGGTTTAATTTATGTTCTAGATCATTAATGATGATCAACTTGGCATCTAATTTTTCTTCGTAGTCTAGTGATTTTCCTATTACTTCTTTTATTTGATGCTCTAATTGTACAAATGATTCAGGAGCTTTAGCTGGCAGAGAGTGTTCCTCTGTAACTGCTTGAAAATCTTGCTTTTGGTTCAGCTTTTTTACATTCAATAGTTCCTGTTGGAGGTTTTCGATAGTCACATTTTTCTTTTCTATTTCATTCATTAATTGCTGTTTGTCTTGTTGGGACTGTGTATAGTCATGGAAGGTGGTATCCAATTTTTCAATTTTGGAAGATACTTGTTTGTTTGCTTCTTCCACGAGATGAACAAGCGTATATTCTAGCTGTTCCATGGTCGGTTTATATTCTGCTATTTTTTGATGAAGAGAAGAGACTTGTTTGTCATATTTTTGTGCCCTATATTTATCGGTAGTGAAACCATCTTTTAGCACTTTAATAACCTCGGTCAACTGTTTGTTCATTTGTCTTAAATCAGTGGCTGTTTTCTCCAGGTGGTTAATAGTGGTCGTCGCTGTTTTTCTTTGCATGTCATATAAATATATTCGTTCTTTATGATCCAGACTCTGCTTTTCCATTTCTTCCTGTAATTTATACAGTTCATTAGATAAGTCATTTTTATCGTTTGATAATTGGAAGATTTCTTGCTCCAGTTTTTCTATTAACACATAATTAGGTGTCTCATCATACTTTTTTAGTCGTTCGGTCGATTTAGCTAGTTCTGCTTTTAAGTAAATAATCGTTTGTTGAAGTTGTTTGGTATCGTTACTTTGGATGTCTTCACTGTTCATACCATTACCTCCCATCACAAATGTTCGATAAGAAAGAAAAATTATAACTTTTCTTTTAATATAGTGATGACTTCTTCAAATTGCTGTCGGTTATCTACAATAATATGGTCAAGTTCCTCGAGAATTTTTACTTGAGAAAACCTACTGTTATCGTCCACCACTTCTACATCCTTTCGATTAGAGTGGTTCATCACCAGATAAGTAAGGAGCATATTTAATGTATTGTTTTCTAAAAAGAGAAAGCTATTGTTGCTTCTTTTTTTTTCTTCTTTTAGCTCGTCCAGTTGGTCCTTCATCAATCGTCGCATCAGATTTTTTAATAATATTTCCTGTTCATTTCCAGTTAGGTCACTCATTTTCATCCCCCTGTTTAATAATAGTTCCATTCAAACTTATGGGATTAATTGCAGCTATACCATCTGTTAGTTGGTCGCTATATGCAAACCCCATCACACTGCCTCCATAAGATTTTTCAGCTGACCATGTAATCTGGAAATTGGAGAACGAAAGGACTTCATTTGGCTCGATGGATGATTTACCTAAAGGTTTCAGCCAAAACTCCTCTTTATTTGTTTTTTCATTTATGCGTTGCCATCCTCCTGGACCTTTTAATGACTGCTTAAAATCTTCATAAACGTACTTCCCTGAGAATGAAAAAGGGGATTCCTTTGAAATTTTGATACATAAATAAGGATTTGTTATCGGTTTATTCCCTATATTCATCACATGGTAAGACCCAAGGCATAGGCTTTCCTCTGAAGGAGTATGTGATATATCCAATGAAAAAGTAAAATAGCTTATGATATTCGGTTTGCTAGGGCTATCAAGCTCACCTACTAATTTTTTTATTTCATCTAAGTATGTTCTCGTTTGATGTTGTAGCTTTTTCATTTTTACTACTACATCACTCGTATCGTAATTCAATGCTTCGCACCCCTTTATCCCAAAAAAATGAAGAGAGAAATATCCTCTCTTCATAATATGTTTGGTTCTTATCCATTATCACCATCGTCCACATTAAGGAAAAATAACAGGGCATTGTAGAGGACGAATAGGTGCAGGGCATTCAGTTGCTAATTCTTCTCTTGGTTCACAGAACTCAGCTAAGAATTCAACCGTTACAGGGAATGTAGATTGGATGCTTTGGCAAGTTACGATGGAGAGAGTTAACCCCGCGATATTGATTGAACCAGCAGGAATACCTGGTGTAGCTGCAGTTCCTACTGTTAGTACTCCAGGTGTACAAATGAAGCAGTCTAGATCTGTGTACGTAATTTCAACATCCGTTCCTTCAGGAGCACACATAGTTACTACTTCACAACGAGAAATTAGAAGACTTGCATTTGTACCTCCTACAACTGAAGGTGCACTAGTCAACACCGTTCCATCTGCTAAAGTGATACAAAGTCTGATCACAAAGTTCTTACGGATATTGAGTTGTTGTAGCGTAACAGGTGTTCCATCAATAACAAATGGACGATCCTCACGATCTACGATAATTATAGGGTTAACCGGATCGGGAGTCACTTCACATGTAACAATCGCACCAGTAAGAGTTGTTGGAGCAGGTCCTGTAGGTACTCCAGCTGTTGGTGTAAATACGATATTTCCTGTTGGCAATACAAAATCAAACGATCTTTCTTTTACAATCCAGTCATAGACCTTATCGACATTTATACATATAAGTTCTTGACCACCACTTAAATTTTTTGCTTGCATATTTGCGAAAACCTCCATTATTTTTTTGCTTACACAAGTATCATATGGAGTTAGTGCTCAAGCGTATAGGTAAAGTGCTTATTAGAGCATTAATAAAATTGACTGTTTAAATGATTATTTGGTAAATGTATTTACATCTGAATCTTGGTGATTTACTTCGATACACTTCTTACTATGGAAGCAAAGTTTCCGGAAAGTATTAGGGCAGATTCGCCAGAGCGAATTGCTTAAGCCTAGCCGTTAAAATTTGTCACGCAAAGCAAACGTCATTAATAGTATAGTCATATACCGCAAAGGGGTGAAAGTAATGGAAGATTCTAAGCTATACTCCGCTCAAGACATCGAAAACCTGAAACAGAAAATAGCTATTTATAGAGACACTTTAAATTCCTTGAAGGCTGGAAATCCAGTAGAAGTAAAAGATGAAACAGAAAACATTAAAAAAGAAGAATATGGCGAACGAGTGAAAAACATTTCAGTTCAGATAGAATCTATAAATCAAACTGTAGAGGTGTTGAGCCAGGATATTTCGGTAATTATGGATTTATTAAAATCAGAGGAAGTGAACGACCTTATTGAAAGTATTAATACCCTAGTTGATTTACATGATTCAATAAATATAGCCAATGAAAATGATGAGAATGAGGCTGAAACGACAATCAATTATACAGAAACAATAGCTTCTCCGATTCCAACACCGACTCTTCCGCTTTCTTACAAACAACTAAGAAACTTTTTCCATAATGCAAACGATGTCCAAGAAATTTCGGCCGATCCCGAGCCTATAGTAAACATAAGCATGGTTAACAAATCTATCGGACGAAGAAGTTTCCCATCTATAGGCGGTAATTCTTCCAAGAAAAGTCAGGGTCAGTCTAGAAGTTTTCATACGAAACCAACGAACACATTAAATAGAGTCGTATTGAAACAAGCGATACCACTAAAAGGAAATATAAGTCCTTCTATTTCCTTCACAACGTACGATACTCAGCCGGAAGAAAATACAACTAATATGAAATCATTTGATATAGTACAAAACGAAGCAACGATTGAAGAGCAAGAAAATAAATCTGAACTAATAGTTGAAGAGAAAATCGAGCAGGTAGTAGAAGTTACAGCTGAAACGGAAGCGGAAGATAAAGTTAATATAATAGTAGAGGATGAAACCGAGCTAGTGGAAGAAGATACAGTTGAAATAGTAGTAGGGGATACAGTTGATAGGGTGACAGAAGATAAGGCTGAACTAATAGTAGAGGATGAAGCAGAGACGATATTAGAGAATACAATTGAGCCGATAAATGAAGTAGTAGAAGAATCCACAGTAAAAGAACAGACAGAAAGCAAAACAAAAAATAGAGATATATTTGCATTTTTAAACTTTTTCCAGAAGAAAGGTTAAAGTGTAAATGAACCAAGTACGCATTACAGAATTTCTTTTAAAAGAAGTAATAGACCATGCACGTGATCATCTTCCATATGAATCGTGTGGTCTACTTGCTGGTAACAATGGAAAAGTGAATTCATTTTGGGTATTAGAAAATGAACTAAAATCGGATAGACGTTTTTTTGTCTCAGAAACGGCAGTGTCAAAAACGCTTGCGCAAATTGCAGAACGGAAAGAAAATGTAATAGCTATTTATCATTCACATCCAACTACTTCACCGATACCTTCTAGTCATGATATTATAAACCATCCTGATCCTGACGTTAAAATGCTAATTGTTTCATTTAAGTCAGAACCTCCGGAAGCAAAGTGCTACCACATTTTATCCCCAACATATTATGAATGCCTTTTTTTAATAGAGACATAATATTTGCCCTACCTTTATTTGCTAGTTTTAATATACTACACCATAGCGATGGAGGTGAATAAATTGAAAAAAAATAAGGCGAGTATTCAATATATAAAGAAATCCTCTACAAACGCAACCCAAAGCCCTACAATAGTAAACACTACAACAGATGGAAAAAAAGTAATTAAAAACACTAAGCGTGGAGGGTGTTGCGGAAGATAGTTTTTGTATCCTCTATACATTAATTGCAAAAGGCATCCTTTCCTCAAAACATTGAGGAAAGGATGCCTTTTATGATAAATTATTTACTTTCAAAAATAGCTTCAATTTCATCTAACATTAAATTAGCAGCTAAAACTCCACCTGCTGTATTCCATACAGCATCACTAACTTCGTGAACGTTTCCGCTCTTTACAGCACTTAGATTTTTCCAAAGAGGATCATTTGTCCATTCTTTTGCTGTGTCCAGAGCAGCTTGGTCACCTTGTGGTGCATATGTGAAGAAGAATAGAACATCTCCGTCCATTTTAGGAATTACTTCTTTTCCAACTTCGATTGCAAGGTTGCCTAGTTTGGTATCTGCTTCGAATAGCTCAGCTTGTGGTGCAGTACGTTGAAAGCCTAATTTATCGAAAATAACCCCCGAGAAGGAATCCGTATAGTAAATACGTGATTTTCCTGCCATGAAACGAACAACCGATATTTCTTGATTGACTTTATCGCCCAGGCTTTGTTTTACTTTTTCTACGTGTGCATCAAATTGACTTAATACTTCATTTCCTTGTTCTTCTAGGTTCAGAGCTTTTGAGTATAATGTGAAGTTATCTTCCCAGTCGCCTCTTAATGTCTCAGAAAAAACGGTTGGAGCAATAGCGTTTAATTGATCATAGATAGCTTCTTGGCGTATTTTTGTACCAATGATTAAATCTGGTTTTAGTGCTGCAATTTTTTCTAAATTTACTTCTGATTCCGTGCCTACCACTTCTACATCCTTCATTTTATCTGAAATATGGTCATACCAAGGATCACCTAGCCACGATTGAACAGCACCTACAGGTGTTACTCCTAATGCAAGAAGTGCTTCCGTTCCCTCGTTTGAAAGTATTACTACCCTTTCAGGTGTTTTATCAATAGTAGTTGACCCCATTGCGTGTTCAATTGTATAGCTCGAGCCTTCTGTTTTATTTCCTGTATCTTGTTCTTTGTCTGCTTTTTCGTCCGTATTTCCACATGCAGCTAATAACAAGATGCTCATGATGGAAATAAGGGTGAATATGAATTTAAAAGATTTCATCTTATGGTTCCCCCTATGTATATTGCTAATGATAATCATTTTCATTACATTTTTTATAATAAAACCATCCTATGAACATGTCAATATGTAATTGAAAATGATTTTCAGACTCATTGACAGTGTATTTAACATCGAATAGACTAAAGTGTGTAAAATTCTTTACTAATAAGTTATTGGAAGGGTTTTTGTAATGTTGTTAAAAAATAATGGACAAAGGTTAATTGGACTTTTCATTGCCATTTTTTTATTTCTACTATTAATGTGTGCAAGTATTGTTTACGGATATACGGATACAACGTGGAGAATGGTCTTGGACGCTTTTCAAAATAATAACGGTTCAAACGAACATATAATAATAGAAACTGTAAGATTGCCAAGGGCATTAATTGCGGCAGCCGTTGGAGGCAGTTTAGCTATTTCTGGAGTTCTTATGCAAACTTTAACTAAAAACCCACTTGCATCACCTGGAATTTTTGGTGTAAATGCAGGAGCAGGGTTCGCAGTAGTCTTAGCTGTCACATTATTCTCTGTAGGGAATCTTCAAGCATTTACGTGGATTTCCTTTTTAGGGGCAACTGTCACTGTGATCGCTGTATATACAATCGGTTCTACGGGTAGAGAAGGGTTAACACCAATGAAATTAACATTAGCTGGTGCAGCAATTTCGGCAATGTTTGCTTCATTTACCCAAGGCTTTCTAGTTATTAATGAGGCTGCCTTCGAGCAAGTTTTGTTTTGGCTAGCGGGGTCTGTAGAAGGAAGGAAAATGGAGATTTTAACTAATGTCTTACCTTATTTGATAATTGGTTGGTTAGGATCGCTTATCATCTCTTCCAAGATGAACGTTTTTTCTATGGGAGAGGATGTTGCAAAAGGTTTAGGTTTGAATACAGGATTTTTAAAAATAATGGTTGCTATCATTGTCGTCCTGCTAGCAGGAGGTTCTGTAGCGATTGCAGGTCCAATCGGTTTTATTGGCATTGTTATTCCACACGTAACAAGATCTATCGTTGGAATAGATCACCGTTGGCTCATCCCTTTTGCTGGTATTTTAGGAGCCATTCTTTTGCTTGTAGCAGATATAATGGCAAGATATATCATCATGCCACAGGAAGTTCCTGTTGGTGTAATGACTGCTATTATCGGAACTCCATTCTTTATCTACATTGCAAGAAGGGGGTTTAATGCACGATGAGTCAATATAAAAATTTTAGACCGATGAAAGGAAGAGTATCCTTTCTCTTAGATAAAAAAGCAACGATTGTCTTAATAGTTTTGATGATAGTAGCAGGAGCTATTTTCGTTTTAAGTACAGGAATGGGTGATATGAAATTAAGCCCACTAGCTGTTCTAAAAGTGTTTTTTGGTGGAGGAACAGAAATGGAGACACTTGTCGTTCAGTCGTTTCGTTTACCAAGGATTATCGTTGCACTAATAGTAGGGATGGCTCTAGCGGTTGCGGGAGGGATACTCCAAGGGATCATTCGTAACCCCTTAGCGTCACCCGATGTTCTAGGGCTTACAGGTGGAGCTTCCGTTGCAGTAGTAAGTTTTTTAGCATTTTTTAGTGACCAGAACAATGCTTTGACAGTGAGCATAAAATGGATGCCTTTAGCTGCATTTGCTGGGGCAACCATTATTGCCATGCTCGTTTATTTCCTAGCATGGAAAAATGGAGTATCACCTATAAGGATTGTTTTAATAGGTATCGGTATTTCTGCTCTTATGCAAGCTTTAACGACTTTAATGATGATCATGGGTCCTATATATAGAGCGAGTCAGGCTAATATTTGGATTACAGGCACTGTATATGGATCAAGCTGGAGTAATGTAGCAATATTAGTGCCATGGACTATAATTTTTATTGTAATTGCCTTTTTTATGGTAAAGAATATAAATATTTTAGAACTTGGAGAAGATATTGCGACTGGTGTCGGGGGGCATATACAGCGTCACCGTTTTTTATTGTTATTGATTAGTACGGCACTTGTCGGAGGATCTGTTGCATTTGCAGGCGGTATTGGATTTGTCGGTTTAATGGCCCCTCATATGGCAAGAAGATTAGTTGGTTCTTCGTTTGGAGCATTATTACCTGTGTCTGCTTTCATTGGTGCTATATTAGTTATGCTAGCGGATCTAATCGGTAGAACAATGTTTTCTCCTTTAGAAATCCCAGCGGGCGTATTTACTGCGGGAATAGGAGCACCGTATTTTATTTATTTACTGTTTAAAACGCGTAACGCATAGATGATTCATATAGAAATTTTGGGAAAAAGGAGTGACTGAAATGAAGACAGCGATTGAGACAAAAAACTTAACCCTTTCGTATGGGGATAGCATTATTATTAATGAATTAGATCTTCAAATTCCTAAAGGTGAAATTACTGTTTTTATTGGTGGAAATGGTTGCGGAAAGTCGACACTTCTTCGTTCTATTGCTCGATTATTAAAACCAAAAAACGGAGCGGTTTTGTTAGAAGGAAATGCAATTGCCAAAATGTCTACAAAGGATGTTGCAAAACAAATGTCTATTCTTCCGCAATCTCCTATTGCTCCAGAGGGACTTACCGTTCTCCAACTAGTAAAGCAGGGGAGATACCCGTATCAAACGTGGTTAAAGCAATGGACCGAGAAAGACGAGGAAGAAGTAACAAATGCTTTGAAAGCTACTGCGATTGAAGATTTAAAGGATCGTCCGGTAGATTCGCTATCTGGGGGGCAACGTCAGAGGGCTTGGATTGCGATGACTTTAGCGCAAGATACAGATGTTATTCTTTTGGATGAGCCTACAACTTATTTAGATATGACACACCAAATTGAAATACTAGATTTGCTATATGAATTAAATGAAAAAGAGCAAAGAACTATTGTAATGGTATTGCATGATTTAAACTTAGCATGCCGCTATGCGGATAATATAGTTGCGATAAAAGATCGCAAAATATACGCACAAGGGAAACCAGAGCATATTGTAAGTTGTCCTTTAGTGAAGGATGTATTTGGTATGGACTGTCAGATTACAATGGACCCCCTATTTGGAACACCTTTATGTATTCCTTTTGGAAAAGGTAGATGTATTTTAAAGGAAGTAGTGTTGTGATTGGATTCTAAATTAGATAAGCTCCGAAAGCTGCGTCTTACAACTGAAAGAATACATTCTTCCCTTTCTATAGAAATTAGTGAAATTCTAGAGGAACAATCTATAAGTAATTATTTAGACATTCTTTGTACTCATATTGGAGCTTCTAACACTAAAGTTGCGGCATCTTTATTTGTGAAACGCTATTCATTCTTATCGGTTATATATTTGTATGCAATGACAGCATGGAATGAAAAGCTAAACGTTTCTTATAAAAATATATCATTAGAAACAGATGATCATGATAAACTTTGGTTGCCAAGTTTCCACTTTCATCATTTGGATTCGGAAACATTACATGGTGATAGGGATGAGTGGCAATCGTATTGTATAGAAGCTTTATTTAAAGAGCATATATCTCCTTTACTCAATCTTCTTTCACAAACAACGAAATTGTCAAAACTAATTCTATGGGAAAATATAGCGGTTTACATATACTGGCTGTATGGAACGGTTTTAACGGAAGAGGTACCAATAGAGATAGTCAATCGGTCAAAGGAAGATTTTCAATTTATCATGAATAAAGCTCCGGGCCATTTATTTGGGGATTATGATGTAAATCCATTAAACAGATATTATCGCAAAGAGCAAGAAAATGAAGTTAGAAGAAGTACTTGTTGCTATTCACATTTAACATAGCAAGAAGTATTGTAAAACATGTCCTCATCAGCGCAGATGAAAAACCGCGTTCTTTTTATAAATCTTGAGTTTTCTATTTGATCATTAAATAATTAAATACAAGATGATCCCTGCTCATTCCATTTGAAAAGTTTTGGAAGACATATTAAATTATCCAAGAGGAAACCTCCTTTAGAATTTACTATCTAAAGGGGGTTCTATTTGTGTTATGGTTAAAGAAAAAGGAGAACTAAACATGTACAAATATACATATGCACAACCAATTTCCCTTGAAACAACACCAATTACACCGGTATATAATGAAGAAAGTATCCTTGCCTACAAATTTCAAAGGCATTACTCGAACGGGATAAAAAAATATATAGATAAGCTAATGGATTATCGATATTTTTTACAATATGATGTATATGACCTGGAGAACCAACTCGTATTTACGTGCAAGAAGGTGACGAGAAAAGGCAGGGTCTATTATGAAGCTTACGACTATTTGCAGCAACAGAAGTATACAGTTGCTTATGATAAATGGAAAGAGTTAATTCCAGATTTAATCATTACAAATGGTGATATGCAAATAAGCATACAGAAAGAAATGGAAGGCTGGTCACGATACATCTGGAATGACAAAGAAATTGCGAGATGGAAAGCAGATGTAGAAGAAGAATTTTTAATCCACTTAGAAATAGCAGAAGACTCACCAATTCAACATGTGGCATTCTTTATCGGTATTAGCCAATGCGTATTGTTTATTGGGGGATGACAATACAATAGGGGGAATAAGAACAAACAATGAGACATTTAGATAAAAAAATACTAATTCCAGTAGTGACAGTACTTATTTTCATGTTTTATGCATCGTATATTACAATCCAATCACCACTTGTTGGTTTTGGCGTTAAAAACGAAAATGGAAATTGGGTAGTCGACGAACTACATGAGGATGGTTGGGCATATAACCAAGATATAGAGACAGGGGATATATTATTAAAGATAGATGGTGATTGCCCGGAACACAACAATCAAGTTACAAAAGAACAGTTAATTAGGGCAGCAGAAAATTTTACTTTAATAGGTAAGAACGGTGAAGAGAAAACCTTCTCTGTTTCTTATGTATCTGAAACAAAGCAGCTTTTCTCACATTTACTCTTTCCACTCGTCTATTTATTATTAACTATATACGTTGCACTCTATATATACCGCAAACAGAAGAAAGAACTATCTGCGCTCGTTTTAATCCAGTTTTTACTATGCATTGCCTTGGCATATGGAAGTGCGGGAGCTTCGAGTCGAGGGGATATAGTGGGACGAGTAGTTAACGGAGTAACGCTTGTAGGCTGTCTTGTTTTTTATATCCAGTTTTTAAAGATTTTCTTAGAAAGATTTGAAATTACGTTTATCAGTCAATCTAGTCTACGAAAATTATTTATCCTTCCATTATTTGTATTTGTAGCAAACTTAGTTACTTTGTTCGTTCCTACATGGAAGAATACTCGTACAATGTTGGAATTGGGGATATTTAGCTTACTGCTCATTCTTATTATCGCTTTATTTATCAAAAACTACTCTCAGTATAGAGATAAACCAGGAAGTCAAGCTGTGAAACTACTTGTATTCCTATTTGTATTAGCTTTTATTCCATTTACATTTTTATATGCAATTCCAGCAGTACTTTTTTCAGCACCTATTATGAATGCCGAAATAGCCGTAATGTTTTTATTATTCATTCCTATTAGCTTCATCTATTTACAATTAACAGAGAGGCTGTTTGACATCGACTACATTTTGAGTCGCTTTAAATATTATACTGTACTTGCATTTCCATTCTCGGCTCTCATTTGTGGAATAATTAGTATTTTTTTAGTGGAAAATATATCTGTGGAAGAAGTTTTTTTGATATTTATAATGCTTTTTGTCGGCAACATTCTCTTTTTATATATAAAAGAACGGATCGATTATAGAAATAGAAAGTATATGTTTTCGGTTAGAGGAAATTTACAAACGAATATGTACACTTTTTTTCAAAAAACAAAAGATGCAAACAAAGTACAGATTGTTATTAATCGGATATTAAGTGAGATGGAAAACACGTTGAATGTAAAAAGTGCAATTTTTATAGAAATGCATCAACAAGAATCCTCAAGTGTATGGAAAGTACATTCTCAATCATCAGAAACTTTCATGGATCTCTTGAAACTAGAAGCAGTCGATTGGGAGTATGAATCGATAGGAAATATATTTACTTTTTTAAAGGGTTTTGCCGTAGTTGTAGGTAGTGACATTCATGTTAAGAAACTTATTTTATGTGATGAGAAAAAAACAGGCATGAAATTAAAAAATGATGAGAAAATTTGGATTGAAATGATGGCTTACTTTGCAAATGTAGTTGTAGAAAATATGAAGCTTATAGAAGGATTAGTGGAACAAATTGATGAACTAAAATTGCAAGAAACAAATGAGTCTCCTAAATGGTTATCGAAACTATTGTTTGCACTTTCGGAAAAAGAGAGGGCAAATCTATCTAATGATTTGCATGATTCGATATTACAGGAACAATTGCAGCTGTTAAGAGAGATGGATAGTATGTACAAAATAGTTGATGATCAAGCGATAAAAGATAAATTGAACGAGATGAAAGAACAGATGTTAGATAATGTGCACCTCATTAGAGAAACGTGTATGGAACTCCGACCTCCCTTACTAAGTGAACAAGGATTAAAGGTATCTTTACATAGGTTGATCCGCCAAACTAAACTGCGTTGTAACTTTCTTCTTTATGTATCCATAGGTGAAAACATTCAACCTAGCAAAGAGGAAGAGCTGATATTCTATCGTATATTCCAAGAATTGCTTACAAATGCAATGAAACATTCTAACGCAACAGAAGTAAATATTGACTTTTATCAAGTCGATCGGTCAATCATATTACAGTATGAAGACGATGGGGTAGGGGTTGATCTGACAAATGAGGGATATTCCTTTAGCTCCATGGGACTCGTAGGGATAAAAGAACGAATTAGAAGTATCGATGGAAATATCGAAATAATATCATCTAAAGGTCAAGGGATGAAAATCAGAATTGAGATTGAAACGGAGGCGAAATGAAGTGATTGAAGTGTTAATAGTGGATGATCATCCTGCAGTAAGTGAAGGAACAAAGGTTATTATAAACCAACAACAGGATATGAATGTTACTGTATTGACTAACAGTATAGAGGTAATGGAACACTTGGAACAAACGACTTACCACGTATATTTAATTGATTTATATATGCCGGAACTGAACGGATTAGATTTGATGAAAATGATCAGAGAAAAAGAACCAGAGTCGATTATTCTCATTTATACCGGTTTTGACATAGAGATTCACTACAATTTGTTGATGGAAGCGAAAGTTTCTGGTTTTTTAAGTAAAACAGCAACTGGAGATCAAATTATTACAGCTATTAGATGTGCTTTAAGAGAAGAGGTAGTCGTTCCATTATGTTTACTTCGTCAGCTTAGAAGAATCGAGGTTCCTACCAGTGTTCAGGATCAAGAAACACCTTTAGTGAATATACGTTTAACAGAAAAAGAACAAGCGATTTTAAGGGAAATAGAAAAAGGTTATACGAATAAAATCATAGCTAGAAACTTAATTATGAGTCAGCGAACAGTTGAGCACCAATTAACGAAAATTTTTTCCAAACTAGGCGTTGAATCAAGGATGGAAGCTGTACAAAAAGCACAGGAGCACCAGCTATTATAGATGGATTAAACGTAAAAAGCTGATCAAGGAGGAAGGGAGCACGTTATGAACGGAGCAGCAATGTTCAAGATGACACTATCAATGGCAATATTCGGTTCAATCGGATTTTTTACCGGCAAAACTGGTATACCAGCAGTAGAATTGGTTTTTGTGCGATGTATTTGCGCTACGCTTTTTCTAGGCTTCTGTTGGTTCATCACAGGACAACACAAAGTGGAGGCTTGGAAGAAAAGTGAAGTGATACAAACGCTTATTTGCGGTGTTTTCTTAGTATTAAACTGGGTATTTTTATTTAAAGCATTTGAGGAAATGTCCATTACGGTAGCTATCTCTATTTATAATTTGGCTCCCATATTTGTTTTAATATTAGGGAGTTTGTTTCTAAAAGAAAAGTTGACATTTACATCCTTATTAGCAATTATCGTATGTTTTCTTGGAAGTATATTTATTATTGGTATTCAAAATTTCACTTCCTTAACAGATTTCATGGGCTCAGGCTTTGTGTGGGCTTTGTTGTCAGCGCTTTGCTATGCGTTGACGATGTTATTTGGGAAGGGGATTAAGGCTTTAAGTGCGTATGCTATGACCTTTGTACAAACATCAATAGGAATTTTGTTATTACTTCCAATCGTGAATTTTGATGTGTTTTATGATTTAAGTGGATTCAATTGGCTTTATATATTAGGAACTGGCTTGATACATACAGGATTTGTTTATTACTTATTTTTTGATAGTCTTCGCAAACTATCCACTGTGGTTATATCCGCTTTAGTTTTTGTTGATCCAGTTGTTGCTATTTTACTTGATACACTTATTTTAAATTTCCGTCCTTCGATTTTACAGACGATCGGTATACTACTTATTTTTGGAGGCATTATTTACACCTTGATCAAACCAGGGAAAAATCCAAAAATGGAAGTTTGAAAACAAGGCTGAAAAGGAATAATGGTTATACAACGATAAATAGGAGGAAATTCCATGGCAAAACTAACGCTCAAAGAACAAGTATTACTTGCCTATTATATTTATAATTTTTTAGAAGACACGGAACATGCGATGAAGGAATTGGAAAATGTCTTACAGGATAGCCTACAGGAAAATTACGCAAAATCCGTAGAAGAACTGCAACGGGAAGGTTTGGTAGATAGCGCAAAAGAGGATAACAAAGAACGCATAACGAATGAAGGTGTGTTGTATATAGATAATATCCTACACATTCAATCGGAATCAACTGATGGAAACAAACTGGCTCATGTGAAGGATAACCTTCTGACCTACGAAATCGTGTTTACGGTGGAAAAGCTGAAAGAATATATCTATAAGAATGTTGGAATAACGGATGAAAATAACTAAATAGGACCTGTTAACGTTTGATTAGAAGGCCTAGTCAAACGTTTTTCTATGTAAACCCCCTAGGAAACCTGTTGCAATTACATATTTTCTTCTAAACAACGTAGAGTGCAGTATAGGGAAACTGCGACGTAGTCATCGACGTCTCACTCCAAGTAAACTTGTTTAATGAAAATTGATTGCTCTCAGGGGTAATTTGGTTGCTCTTAGCCATTTATTGGATTTACTTAGTCAAAAAACTGTTGATGTTTTTGTTTTTATTTTTGTTTTTAGAAAGTCGATCATAAATAAAAACGAAATTACCATTGATTTTTGCTACAGTCGGCGACTCCTGTGGGACGAGTGGGCTAATGAGACATCCCAACGACGCCCAAAGCGGAGGGGATGGCTCATCGCTCACCCCACGGAAAGCGCCCGACTGGAGTGAAAATCACGGCGGACACCTAATAAAGCTTTACCGCGCAGTTTCCCTATTATGTGCATTAATCCATTTACACTCAAAAAATGAAGTGTATCTGTTGCTTTTTTTATCATTGAGGTTTATATTTTCCTCAGGGAAACTTTTTGGTTGAAAGGAAATTAAAAAGTCTTAAATCTCCTCAAGAATAGTAGAGGTGAGTTTGATGGAGAATAATCAAGAGCATAGTGAATATAAAAAATACGAAGAGCTAACGTCTACTCCCAATAAATTAAGTAGATTATTACCTTTTTTAGGACCTGCTTTTATCGCAGGAGTAGCATATATAGATCCGGGGAACTTCGCAACTAATATTAGTGCGGGTTCTGAACATGGATATTTACTGCTTTGGGTAGTACTTGTCTCTAACTTAATGGCAATTCTTATACAATCTTTATCGGCCAAGTTAGGAATAGCTACAGGTAAAAACCTACCAGAAGTGTCGCGAGAGAAATTTCCTAAGGCAGTATCGATAGGGTTATGGATTCAAGGAGAGCTCATTATAATTGCTACGGATCTCGCTGAGTTTATCGGTGCTGCACTTGGATTGTATTTATTGTTTGGAATACCGTTATTACCTTCCGCTCTAATTGCGGCGATAGGATCTTTCGTAATTCTTGAATTACAACGTAGAGGTGTACGATCTTTTGAAGCAGGAATAACCGGAATGCTCTTTATAGTTGCTATTGCGTTTGGTCTACAAGTCTTTTTGGCGAAACCTGACGCTAGTTCTGTTATTGCTGGTCTTTTTACTCCAAAATTTGATGGAGTAGATAGTGTAATGTTAGCTGCTGGGATACTAGGGGCAACTGTAATGCCTCACGCAATCTATCTTCATTCCGCTTTAACTAAAAAAAGAATTGTTGGTAGAACAGAATCTGAGAAAAAAAGAATCTTTCGTTTTGAATTTGTAGATATTTTAATAGCCATGGTGATTGCGGGTACCGTAAATGCAAGTATGCTAATTGTTGCAGCGGCATTGTTTTTTAAAGAAGGATTGCATGTTGAAAGCTTGGATGTAGCATTTCAATTATTTGGAGATATGATCGGACCATTCGCAGCGATATTATTTGGTATAGCATTGCTGGCATCTGGGTTAGCAAGTTCCTCTGTAGGCACTCTAGCGGGAGATGTCATTATGCAGGGGTATATTAAGCGGCGTATCCCTCTATATTTGAGAAGAGCGATTACGATTATTCCACCTATTATTGTTATTGCAATGGGGGTAAATGCCACAACTGCACTTATCTTAAGTCAGGTGATTTTATCATTTGGTATACCCTTTGCTTTAGTTCCACTAATTGTTTTTACAAGTAGCAAAAAAGTTATGGGATCTTTGGTAAATCACAAAATAACAACGTTTTTTGCATGGGCTATTGCATTGGTGATTATCCTATTGAATGTATTCTTGATTGTACAAACAGTCCAGGATATGATTCATTAGAAATAAATTCTTATATTATTTAAACTCACAGTGTGAACGATATTGTTCACGCTGTATTTGTTATGGAACAATTGTGCAACTTTAACTAGCATCGTACCTATGTGTATGGTAAGATTCTTCTTATGAAAAAATGAATAGATAAAGAAGGAATAAAAATGGTGACGAGGAAGAAGAACAATCTAGGGGAAAAGTTAAATTTATTTCATTTAACTTGGCCTATTTTTTTAGAAGTATTTTTATTTATGTTAATGGGGATTGCCGATACATTTATGCTGAGCGCCCTATCGGACAATGCGGTGTCTGGAGTTGGGGCGGCAAACCAATATATACAAATTGCCATTTTAGTTTTAGAGGTAGTAGGAAATGGTGCTGCAATCGTAGTATCGCAATACTTGGGATCGAGAAGATTCATCGAAGCTTCGAAGATATCCGGGCTTGCAGTTACACTCAATTTAGGCGTTGGGATTCTATTAAGTATAGGCTTTATACTTTTCTCTAAGAAAATAATGATTGCAATGAACTTACAAGGGGACGTGCTTGTTTATGCCAATCAATATTTATCGATAGTAGGGGGAGCAATTTTCCTACAAGCCGTTATCAATGCTTTAGCAGCTATTATTCGGGTACATGGATATACCAAGCAGACGATGCTCGTGTCTCTTGGGATGAATATCATTCACGTAGTAGGTAATTATGCATTAATCTTCGGTAAGTTTGGGTTCCCAGAATTGGGCGTGCAAGGTGCGGCTATTTCTTCGGTAGTAAGCCGACTTGTTGCTATGCTTGTATTCTTCTGGCTATTGTATCAAGTGATGGAATACCGGGTGAAAGTAGTTTATTACTTTACCATGTCTAAAGAGTATATTCGTAAAATTTTACAAATTGGATTACCATCTGCTTTTGAACAGATATTGTATCAAGGATGCCAAATTGTATTCCTTTATTATGTAACGTATTTAGGAGCAGAATCGTTAGCAGCAAGACAGTACGCTGTGAATATATCGATGTTCACTTATTTATTTGCAATAGCAATCGGGATGGGGACAGCAATTATTGTCGGAAGACTGGTTGGTGCAAATGAAAAAGACGAGGCGTATAAGTCGGTATGGACAAGTGTGAAATGGGCATTATTATTTACGCTTGTAATGGTAGCAATCGTCATGATATTCCGTATTCCATTACTAAGTTTGTTTACTAATAACGAACACGTTATTCAAATTGGTGCATCTGTATTAATCCTAAGTATTTTGCTAGAGACTGGTCGTACAATGAACATTGTGATTATTAACTCATTACGAGCAGCTGGAGACGCTAAATTTCCAGTAGCTATGGGTGCACTTTCTATGGTCATGATGAGTTTGCCGTTAGGATACTTTTTAGTGTTTGTATTGGATTTAGGCTTGCCGGGAATTTGGCTAGCAATAACAGCGGATGAATGGACAAGAGCCATCATTATGTATTTCAGATGGAAGGGTAGAAGATGGGAAAAGTTTGCCCTCGTAAAACCGATGGAAGAAAAAGAAAGACCAAGTGAAAGCTAAGCATAAGCTTTCCTTGGTCTTTTTGTTCAATTATTCACTAAAGTAGCGCAGGTTTCGAGATTTAATGTTTTCAACTGCTCCACTGCTTTTTTCAGTGTTTCAACATCTTGTACAAGTGCAACTCGAACGAAGCCGGCACCTTCTGATCCAAATACTGTGCCAGGTACAGTAACGACCCCAGTTTGACGAATAACTTCAAAGGCAAATTCTTTATCATCCATATCATAAGGATATTTAGCCCAAACGAACATACCACCATTAGAAGGTGCTACGGTCCAACCTAAATCCATTATGCCTTGCATTAACACTTGGTGGCGTTCTGCAAATAATTGTCGTAGACGATCCGTAATTTCCTCTGCGTTATTCAATGCCGTAATTCCTGCTTCTTGGATGGGACTGAAAATGCCAAAGTCTAGATTAGATTTCAATTGCTTCATAATACTGATCATTTCCGCATTCCCTACTAGATAAGCAATACGAGTACCAGCTAAGCTAAAGCTTTTAGATAAAGAATTAATCTCCATTCCAACTTCCATTGCCCCAGGGGTAGTCAAAAAACTACTTGGTGCATCCCCAGAAAAATAAAATTCAGAATAAGCGGCATCATGCAAAATGATCACATTATATTTATTTGCAAAAGCTACTACTTTTCCGAAGAAAGCTTCATTAGGCATTGCTGGAACAGGATTCCCTGGTAGATTTAATATCATTAACTTCGACTTGTATGCTATTTCCTCAGGGATTGCATCTAAATCTGGTAAATAGCCGTTCTCTTCCGTTAGATTCATATAGTAGGGAACCGCACCCGCAAGCTTAATGCCAGCGTCATACGCAACGTATCCAGGGTTTGTTGTGAGTACAATGTCCCCTTCGTTGCAAAATGCAATCGGAAGATGAACTAGTCCTTCTTGGGAACCCATTGTTTGTAAAACCTCAGTTTGTGGATTTAAAGTAACGTTTACTCGTCGTTTATAATAATCTGCTACTGCTTCGTTAAAACGTTTTGTTCCACTCAGCATGTAGCCATATGAATGTTCAGAGAAACTTTGTTCAGATAGAACTTTTCTTATTTTTTCATCCGGAGGTAAGTCCGGACTACCTAAACTTAAATCGTATACTTCATAACCAGCTGCTTGTTTTGCGGCGGCGGCTGCTTTTAAATCACCGAAAATAGCAGGTTCAAATATGGACATTTTTCTAGATGGTTCGATATTCAATTAAAAGCACTCCTCGCGTAAGAAAATAATTTTATCATTCATTTTATCACAAGTTACAGCAGTATTGTGAAAAAGTTGAATGTAAATACTACCTATTTCGACTATTATGTTAATATAGTTTAGAAGTAAGAGCCAAAATTAATATCCACAAGCGAGAAGTATAGATGTCTATGGGGAAGAGATCAGTTTATCTTCTAATATTAAAAGAGCTACTAGCACTCTCAAAAGAGAGAACTAGTAGCTTTTTAGTTGTTGGCTAATTCTATGAAAAAATGTTTATTGTTTTATTAAACTAAAGATCCACCATTTTTTAAATATTTTTCAATACCTTCTGCAGCACGGTATGCAAGTGCTCCAACCGTTCCTGTAGGGTTCATACCTGAATTATGAGGAAAAGCATTAGCACCAGGTACAAATACATTTTCACAATCCCACATTTGAAGATAGTTATTTAATGCACTTGTTTTAGGGTCCGCACCCATAATAACTCCACCAGTATTATGAGTAGTTTGATATTTTGTCGTATCCCAATCACCTTGATCTCCAGGTGTGGTAATCATATCTGCACCCATTTCTTCAAGAATCTTCGTAGTTATTTCTCTTATATATTTTTGTTGATTTCGTTCATTATCTTTATAGTTAAATGTCATGCGAATTAAAGGATCTCCAAATTGATCTTTGTAGGTAGGGTCTAAATCAATATAGTTTTCTTTATTTGGCATAACGGAGCCTTGAGATCCTACTGATAAGCTTCGATTAGCCCAAAAGATAGACTCATCTTTAAATTCTTTACCCCAGCCTGGTGTTCCTTTAGGCACAGAATTGTTTGAGATAGGACGTTTTCCGTAATGACCAAGAGCAATATTACCACCATGAATAAAGTTTAGATCAGTATGATCAAAGTTATCTCCGTTAAAATCGTCGAGAACTCCCGCAAGTGCACCTGTGCCGGCGTATAAATTGAATTCTTTATCTTTAAAGAAACCAGTAGATGCAGCTGATGTCATTTGGTAAGCATAGTTCTTCCCGATGACTCCTGTTCCTGTTTCTGGATCATATGGACGGCCAAGTTTAGAGTTTAGCAGGATTCTAATGTTGTTAAGAACATATGCAGATACTACCACAACGTCTGCTTCTTGGATATATTCCTCACCAGTACGTGTATCAACATATAAAACTCCAGTAGCTTTGCCATTTGTGTGTAGGACTTTACGAACCACGCAGTGAGTTCTTACTTCAAAATTACCTGTTTCTTTTGCTACTGGTAGAACTGTTACTACCGGCGATGCTTTTGCACCATACTCACAGCCAAAACGCTCACAGAACCCACAATATTGACATGCACCGCGCGAAATCCCATCTGGATTTGTATAGCTTTCAGAAAGTGTAGCTGCGGGCGCAATATAAGGATGATACCCTAAGTTTTTAGAGGCTTCTCTAAACATCTTCATAGAAGGTGTTTCTTTAAGAGGGACTGTAGGATATCTAACTTCTGGAACTTCGGGATGAGGATTAGCTTCCCCCGAAATCCCAGCCATAGTTTCGAACTTTTCGAAGTAGGGTACTAATTCATCATATGTGATTCCCCAATCTTGAAGGGGCATGTCTGCTGGTATTTTGTCTTTCCCATAACGTTCTACCGTTTTTGTGTAAATCTCAAAATCATATGGGAAAAAGCGATACGTTAAACCGTTCCAGTGTTCTCCGGAACCGCCAACACCATCACCGATTAAGAAAGAACCGTGCTGACGATAAGGCAATGCTCTTTTAGAACGATCATGACGAACTGTTAATGTTTCTTTTGAAAGATCTTGCATCATTTCGTTTCTTTGCTGATACCTAAGCTCATCGTGAACCATTAAATAGTCTTCTGTTTTTCTTTCTTTTCCTCGTTCTAAACCTACTACTTTGTATCCTTTTCTAGTAAGTTCTGCAGCGATAATGCCACCTGTCCAGCCCACACCTGCCAAAACTATGTCTGTTTTCGGTAATTTTTTTGCCATGATTTATTTGCTTCCTCTCGATTAATGATTGTGTTGTGAATTTAAGCTCATTGGGTCCATTTTTACAAATTCATCTTTTTCGATAATGTTCGCATAACTCATTTGATGGCCAGGGAAGTTTTTCATTTTCCAGCCTTCCATATTTTTATTGCCTCCGTAAAGAGGATCAGCATATACACCTTCAATAGTTGCACTTTTTAATAATCTAAAGAAGAAGCCGGATGTTACAGCTCCGTTTAAGGTTACTTCGTCTGCTTCAAAAGCAGTTAAAATAGCAATCTGATCTTCTTCATTTAGTGCAGCAAAGTTATTGTCGTAATTCTTTTTTGCTTCCGCATTCAATGCCTCGATTCCTAAATTGAAGATTTGCTGTCTATTTAAATGTGTTTGATGGCCAAACAAAGCAGTTGCTTCTGTCGGGAAGAAAGGCCCGCTCATATATTCTTTTCCATTTAATCCCCAGTTTCCGGCTAATTGGTGATCGATGAAATAAGCAACCAGTAATTCTTTTGCACCAGGACCTACATCTGTTTTCGGAAATATTTGCTCTGCTGCCGCTTCGATAGTATCGAATTGGGCTTTATCAAAATACATCAATGCTTGGTTAAAGTTCACTGCAGTTGCTTCTGAGTGGACATGTGATTCGATCGTTTTAGTTTTTGTAGAATCCTTTCCTAAAAGACTTCCAAGGGCTCCCCCTAAAACAACCCCACCAACTGTTAATCCCGAATTTTTGATAAATGTACGTCTAGATGAGCGTTTATCTAAAATTGGAGTCTTTTTATCTTGTTCTGACATAATAAAACCTCCTGAATAAAATGTGTAAAAAATCTAACAACTTGTTTATCTAGCTAAATATAGAATTTGGTAATTCTAATTAATGAACAATTGAATGCCAGTTATATACGATTGAAAACACAACGGTAAAAACTAATAAAGAGGCAATAAAGTATGTATGTTTTTTCCCAGTCCAGCAAAGAACTATGATAGCTAGACCAATACCAGATCCTAATAATGCAAACCAAGGAAAGGAATTGTTAGAGAAAAAAAGATACAGTGCAAAATCGGCTACTATAAATAGTGCAAAAAATACTTGAGTCAGCATTTTCAATTCTTCTATATTATATTGAGTCACACCAGATCTCCTTTCTTCCTAATAAAAATGAGTTTATTCTTCGAAAAAGATATCCTAAAATAACGATACAAAACAACAGAACCTATTCTACTCCTCCTGTTCATAAAATGTCCATACTTTTTTTGTGATTTTATAGAACCTTTTTACTATTTTATTTTTCTGAAAATACATCATTAATGCTTATATTTCACACTTTTAATGGAGGAGTTTAATGCTATATAAACAGTAATTATTATTTTATGAAATAAGTGATTATAGCAAGATCAATACCTGCCCCTAATATGCAAACCATGGAAATGAATTATGGTGTATTTACAAACTTCGACAAAAGAGTATAATATGTAGTTGATACAAAACAACCATAATTTATCAAAAAAACAACATTGCACATAAAGCCAAGTGATTAATTTATATTTAGTTATGAGGAGGAAAATACTATGCCAAATATCGGCGTACCAGGTTTAATAATTATTTTAATAATTGCTTTAATCGTTTTTGGACCAAAAAAATTACCTCAATTAGGTAGAGCAGTTGGACAAACTTTAAAAGAATTTAAAAATTCGACAAAAGATATTGTGGATGATGTAGCGGAAGAATTTAAATTAGATGATAAAGAAATAGATACAAAAAAGAAAATCTAATATAAAAAGCCAACTATTATTTGATAAATAGTTGGCTTTTCGTATATCTAGTAAATGCGAAATCAGACAAAGAATTACTGATTTTTTTCACTTCTAAAACTTATCTTTTTACACGGAAAGAAGAGGGGATAGCAGGTTGTGCTCCCATTTGGGTAACAACGTATGCGGATACCTTCGATGCATATAAAATACTGTCCTTTATGACACTTCCTTGGCATAATCCTACAGCTAAAGCACCGTTAAAAGCATCCCCGGCACCAGTCGTATCTTTTGCAACTACTTTGTTTGCTTGAACATATCCATGCTCAAAGTGGTTCATGTAAAAAGCCCCTTTAGCACCTAGGGTTACTACTACAGCTCCAACCCCTTTTTGTAGTAGTGAAGAGCAAGCTTGAAACAGATCCTCTTTCGTTTCTGTTTTCATCCCTGTTAGTATTGCTAATTCAGTTTCATTTGGTGTTAGTATAGATACTTTACTCAATAATGAATCGCTAATTTGTTGTGCAGGAGCTGGATTTAAAATAATTGGTACACCATTTTGGGAAGCAATGTTAGCGGCAGTTTCGACTGCTGGCATAGGAATCTCCAATTGTAGTAGAAGGACTTCGCTCGAGACTATTCTTTCTGTATGTTGCTCTATTTGTTCCGGGGTGACAAGAAAGTTTGCACCTGGAAAAAGAATAATCGAGTTTTCGCCCGAATCCGCCAATTGGATAATTGCTTGTCCTGTAATACCTACGTTTTGTACTGCGGCAATATTTACACCTTTGTCTTGCAAATTTTGCTTTATCTGCTCTCCAAAATCATCTGCACCAACATTGCCAATGAAGTGAACATTTGCTCCTAGTTGACCCGCAGTTACAGCTTGATTTGCTCCTTTTCCGCCGAAGAACAATTCATGTTTTGTGCTATGTAATGTTTCACCAGCTGCTACGATATGCGGCACTAGATAGACAAGGTCCATATTGGTGCTTCCTACGACTGTGATGTTCATGTTTTTCTATTCCTTTCATGGACTACAAGGTACTTTAATCCGCACTCATTTTTTTTACAGCATTGAAAAATTGCTCCACAAATTTTTCTCTGTTGATTGTATGCAATACTTTTACATTATGTGGAAGCCCGGTTTGTTGGGCATAATCTACAATTGTAGTTCCGGCAGTATATTTCCCTTCTAATTCAACTGCAACGTGACAGTCATCCCCTTCAAAAAGCTCGGGTGTTAGTACATAAGACACTGCACACAAATCATGTAAGTGTATCTGATTTTCAAAATTAGGTGCGTGAAATGCAGTTTGCTTAGCTGAATGTATGTAAAAGCGAAGCATTTGACTAACTTTTGAAGCGAAGTCAGAGCCTATTGCTTCCATTTCATTTATCTCTTCTATTGTAACGTATGCTTTATGCGTCACGTCTAATCCGCTCATGACAACAGGAATGCCTGAACGGAAGACAATATCCGCTGCATGTGGATCGACATATACGTTAAATTCTGCAGTAGGAGACATATTACCTCCAACGGCAGCCCCACCCATGTAGGAAATATATTTAATTTTTGTCTTTACCTCTGGATGTGCTAATAGTAGTGCACCAACATTTGTTAAAGGACCGGTTGCGATAAGTATTATTTGCTCATCGCTAGATAGTAGTGTTTCTTTCATCGCTTCAATTGCTGTGCGATTACTTACTTGTATAGTAGGTTCTGGAAACTCAACATTGCCAAGTCCATTCTCGCCATGCACTTTATCGGCAATTTCAAGTTTGCGGAAAAATGGTTTATCTAGGCCTCTTGCAATTTCTATGTTTTTTTTCATGTAACTTGTAAATGTAAGTGCATTGTGAATCGTTTTTTCTTGTGTTTGGTTGCCTGGCTCTGTTGTGATTAGTTTAATATCTAGTTCCGGATGTGCAAAAGCAAGTGTTAATGCCATTACGTCATCTATTCCTGGATCACAATCGATAATTACTGGTATTGTCATTTATCTACACCTCTTATTTAAAATGTTCCATGCTTTCACTCTATAGTATGTGCAAAGACTACTTCTTCAGAAAATGTGCAATTTAGGTACAACTATAGAATAGTCAATTGCTAACCTAAATATTTAGAGTATTGCAGGCGATTACGTTTGTCAATTTATTTTCTGGTATTTCACGACCATAAAGAAAAACAGACCAATTCATTAAGAATTGGTCTTCTTTTTATAGTTGAACAATGGAATAGATAGTTTGTTTATATGGAAAGTACGAGTGAGGAATCCATTTGAAGTTCAGAACAATTAGAAATACTACGCCAAAAGCTGAATTCTATATTACAAATAAAAATTTACAAAATATTTACTTGACGCATTGCTGACATATTCATTAGTTAAAGTATGTTTATCAGCAAGTTAGTTGATCTTTTCCAAAGCTTTTCAAATCTAAAAAAGGAGTGTATTCATGCCTATTCATACATCGTTTAATCCAAATGGGAGACAAGAACTAAAATATGGCATCACATATATAGATTATATGTTATTAAAAAATAAACTGAAATATGTGATGAGTTTAGATACCCATTCCGGTCCAACAGGAAAATATTTAATTCGTTCGTGTTACTTTGATAACTTTGAAAACAAAGTCATGAACGAGAAAAAGGAAGGCTATTTAACTAGAGATAAATATCGTGTTCGTATTTATGGAAAAAGTGAAGGGATTATTAATCTTGAACGGAAAAGTAAGCGTAATAATCTAACTTTTAAATCTAAGTGCAATATGACGAGGTCAGAATTTGAAAAAATTCGTATCGGTGATATTCAGTGGATGGAAAAAGATGACCGCTCGTTAACTTGTGACTTGTACTCAGAAATGACTAGAAATTTAATTAAACCAATGGCAGTAGTAGATTACGAAAGGGAGGCTTACGTTTATTTATATGGAAATGTAAGGGTGACGTTTGATAGTAAAGTGCAAACCAGCATACGAAATACAGATATGTTCAACAAGCATTTACCAATGGTAGATGTGCTTGATCCGACAGAGGTCATTTTAGAAGTAAAGTTTGACGAGTACTTACCGGATGTTGTGAAAATGATGCTTCAAGGTATTAATACGAAACATGAGGCTTATTCCAAATATCAGTTAAGTCGTATGTATATATAAATTGAAAGTTCAATCAGTAGGGGGTTCTTCATCCCTAGCGGCATAAATTAGGAGGAAATAAAATGGCAACTTCAACAACTTTTACAGATATTTTCAAATCAAGCTTTATAGAAAAAACAACTACATTTTCTTTAACTGATTCACTAATAGGTCTTATTTCAGCATTTCTCTTGGGGATAGTTATTTATGTGGTTTATAAGAAAACATTTAATGGAGTAATTTACTCCCATACCTTTAATATCTCCCTGATGATTATGACAATGGCAACCTCGCTAGTCATCATGGGTATCAGTCAAAATGTTCTATTATCACTTGGTATGGTTGGTGCGTTATCTATCGTTCGTTTCCGTACGCCGATTAAGGATCCAATGGATTTAGTCTACTTATTTTGGTCAATAATTGTAGGAATCTTATGTGGTGCAGGTTTTATCTTGTTGGGAATTGTCGGCACAATCTTAATTAGTTTGGTCATTATCCTATTTGCAAATAAAATTGTAGTGGAAAATCCATATTTATTAGTTGTGAAATTTGCTAATGGTGAAGCAGCTGATTCTATTGATCAACTATTAAGAAATTCAACGAAGAAATATGCATTAAAATCGAAATCTCATATTTTAGAATATGAAACGGAAGTAACATATGAAATACGTGTGAAAGAAAATGATACAAAAATAGTTTCAGATATTTCACAAGTAAAAGGTGTATCTTCAGCAGTAATGCTAAGCTACGATGGTAATTTTACAGCATAGTTGAAACAAAGGTCTGTAAATTTACAGACCTTTGTTTTATAGGAGGTAATAGGATGAAGAAAAAAATAGCAGTACCGCTAATACTATCGATTGTTTTAATTGCTAGCGGATGTAATGAAAAGAGTAGTACAGATACATCTGTGGATACGGAAGCGCTAATTTCTCAATATGTAGATTATGATACAGAGGATTACTACACTGCCTGGGAAGGAGATACATTTACCAAAATAACTTTAAATGACGAGGCAACAACTTTTGATGGCCCTGGTGGGGTTATTATTAATGGGCAAAATGTAGAGATTCATACATCAGGTATTTATGTACTGGAAGGATCCCTCTCTGATGGTCAAATTACGGTTAATACGGAGGATACTGGAAATATACGCTTAATATTAAATGGTGTAGAGATTACTTCATCTACTAATGCAACAATTGATATCGAGCAATCAGATAAAACGATTATCTCACTTGAAAAAGGTACAGAAAATAATTTAACTGATGCAATATCCTATGTCTATGAAGATGAAGCAAATACAGAGGTCGGGGCAGCTATTTTTAGTAAGGATGATTTAGTCATCAATGGTACTGGTACATTGACGGTTAATGGTCAATACAAAGACGGAATAACGAGCCGTGATGATTTGATTATTACAGGTGGTAATATTAATGTAACTGCAGTCGATGATGGTGTTGTCGGTCGTGATGTATTTGCAATGTCTAATGCTACAGTTAATATAACTGCAGATGGCGATGGTGTAAAATCATCCAATGATGAGGATGAAGGTCGAGGAAATATTGTTCTCGAAAGTGGCTATTTAACAGTTGTAGCACAGGGTGATGGTATACAAGCCGAAAAGGAAATTTTAGTAATCGATGGGGAGTATTCCATTAAAACAGGTGATGGAAGTCCAGAAGTTGTGTCTTCATCAGAATCAGGCATGGAAATGGGCGGAGGACCAGGTGGAGGAACCATGCCAGGAATGGGTGCAGGGAGGAGGATGGATTTCAGTTCAATGACAGATGACGAAGTAGAGGCATTTATTGAGAATATGGAAAGTATGAACTTCCCAATTGATATATCAACTGAAATTGAGGGCATGACAACAGAGGAAATTCGAGAATATTTAACAACGGCTTTAGAATCTATGAAGCTTCAAGACGGTGGTGGAATGGATCGTCAAAATCCAGAAGGTAGGGAAATACCTGAAGATGGAGAAATGCCTGGTGTAAGCGCTAAGGAAAATACTCCGCCAGAAAAAACGCAAAATTCGGATTCCAGAGTTCCAGTAGAAGGAAATACAGAAGAAGATAATGACACTAATGTTGACACTACAAGTCAAAAGGGAATAAAAGCAGGAACAAATTTAAATATCTTAGATGGTACGATCACAGTTGATACAGTGGAGGATGCACTGCATAGCAATGGAGATTTAACCATTCAAGGTGGAAAAGAAACTCTTTCAACGGGTGATGATGGTATACATGCAGATGGTAATGTATTTATTGCTGGTGGTGATATTACGATATTAAAAAGCCTAGAGGGTATAGAAGGTACTAATATTGAGATTTCAGATGGTTCCATTCATCTTAAGGCAGCAGATGATGGTGTCAATGTCAATGGTGGTAGTAGTATGAATGAAATGTTTGGGGCTTTTGATCGAACATCCACTACAACAGAGACTGAGGAAATAGAAGAAGATGACTCTTCAATAGAGAATGGCCAGCTTACGATTTCGGGAGGATATCTATACGTCGATGCGGATGGCGATGGATTAGATTCTAATACGAATATTACGATGACGGGTGGTACCACTATCGTTTATGGTCCAACCGAGAATATGAATGGGACATTAGATTATGATGGAACATTTTTAATGCAAGGCGGAACATTAATAGCTTCTGGTAGTGCAGGAATGCCGTTAGGTGTATCTGATGGATCAACACAAAATACGATTATGATGACTTTTGATGAGACACTTGAAGCAAACACACCTGTTACTGTAACAAACAGCAATGGTGAACAAATTATCACGGTCGCACCTGAAAAAAATTATCAAATGATCGTAATTAGTTCTCCAGACTTAGAGCTAAATGAAGAAACAACTTTAAGTCACGGAGGTACTTTAACAGGTGAAGTTATTGATGGGGTCTATACGAATGCAACTACAACAGATCCAACAAGTAGTGTGACCTATTCCTCCACAACAGTCATGACTTATTTAAATAGTAGTGGTGTGACTGAAGAAGGCTCATCTATGATGGGCGGTGGAATGAGAGGTACTATGCAAGGTGGAGGTGGTTTTGGTAGAGGCCAAGAGCGACAACCACCTGAAAAAACGGAGGATACTACAAATGAGTAGTTCAATGTAGTTTCTTTATGTAAATTTAATGAAGTATACGAATGATTTCATGAGAAAACAGCCTTCCAAGTCGAAAATTTCGATTTAGGGGGCTTTTCTTTTTAAGTTGCCAACATACGGAATTCAATGTATGTAAATCATTTAAATCGGTAAGATTTCGGCCGACATTTAACTGACTTAAATAGGTGGTATAATGTAAGAAATTTAGAAACTCTCAGGTAAGGGTGTGCTAGGCGGATGAAAAAAATATTAATAGTCGAAGATGAGTTTGCCATTAGCCAAGTACTGAAAGCGTATTTAACGAAACAAAATTATGAAGTAGTGCAGTGCTACACTGGTGGAGAAGCAATAGAGGTATTTGAAAAGGAAGGCCCTGATCTAGTACTGTTAGATATAATGCTTCCTGGAAAAAACGGCTGGGTTATTTTAAAAGAAATTCGTTCTCTAGGGAGTTGCCCAGTTATTATGTTAACTGCATTAGGAGATGTTAACTATCGCCTAGAAGGTTTTGGCGAAGGTGCAGATGATTATATTACAAAACCATTTATTGCTGATGAAGTTGTCGCAAGAGTGAAGGCGGTATTGCGAAGGTTATCTAGTGAAGAACCATCAACTATCAACTTTGGTAAGCTTCATATAGATTTTATTGGTCATTCTGTAAGGCTGGATGGGAAAGAAATATTTCTTACGCCAAGGGATTTGTCAGTATTGCTCTTTTTGGCTAAGCAACCGAACCAAACATTTACTAGAGATCAATTAATTGAACATATTTGGGGATGGGATTACGACGGAAGTGATCGGGCTGTTGATTTATCTATAAAACGTCTGAGAAAAGCACTCGCTGATTGGTCGGAAGATGAAGGCGAGATTAGAACATTACGAGGATTGGGGTATCAATTCAATGTTAGGAAAAAATAAGAGAGTGACTCTGTTGTCGTATTGGACAAGTAGATATTTATTGACATTAATAATAGGATTGTTAATAATCTCTTTTATTTCAGCATTATGGATAAGACATACAACACTCGAAAATCGTTTAGAAATGATGGAGTTTATGGCAGAAGAGATGGTGAATCGGATTACTGATGTAAGTATGCCTGGAATTCCTCCAAATGAAAGAGTGCCGGATTTTGCTGAAGATCGGTTTAGGATGCAAAATATTAACCCATCCATGTACATAGTCAATACGGATGGAGAAGTAATATCGAGTAATTTCCCATTAAAACAAGGGGAGCAAAGGACATTTAGTCAATTAATAAGTGGAAAAGATGAAATTGAAACATTTATTTCTCCCGAAAACAACAAAAAATATTATTCGGTAAAAAAGAAAATTGAGATAGATGATGAGCTTGTTGGCTGGATATTGATGGTTGAGTCAAAAGAAAAATTAACGATGGTTAAACAAGAGTATGGTCAGCTAGCTATATTGATAGTTGGACTTGCATTGCTTGGCTGGTGGGCTATATATTTTCTGTCGAGAAGATTAGCGCATCCGATAAAACAAGTAGCAGAAGCAGCTAAGCAAGTGCAAAGTGGTAACTATGAAATCAATTTATCTGACCATATTAAGGAAAAAGAAGTATACGAGCTTGTTTCTTCATTTAAACAAATGGCAGGACGGTTAGAGCAATTAGAAAAAACAAGAACTGAATTATTAGCAGGTGTGACACATGAACTAAAAACGCCAGTAACGTCGATTAGTGGATTATTGCAAGCGGTAAATGATGATGTCGTTACTGGACAAGAAGCAGAAGAGTTTATTCGAATGGCGCTTGTTGAAACGGCCAAGATGAAAACAATGGTCGGTGATTTACTAGCGTTCAATTCCTTTGCAGTAGGCGCGGTGCCTGTGGAAATTTCTTCTCTAGATATTGATAACTTTATGAAAGAATTAACTACTCAGTGGAAAGCGATACAGGAGCAATCAAATGTAGTGGTGAACCTACAATTACTTCATAAAAAAGTAATGATTTCTGCTGATTTAGTTCGTTTACAACAAATCATGACCAATTTATTAACAAACGCAGAACAAGCAATATCGGGGATAGGTGAAATAACAATCTCGCTTTCTGAAAAAGGACAGTATGTATCTGTCCTCGTTAAAGATTCAGGATCAGGTATACAAATTGGAGAGCAAGCTTTTATCTTCGAGCGGTTCTTTAGAGGAGAAAATAAAAAGTACGGTATTCGCGGGCTTGGTCTAGGATTGCCTCTGAGTAAAATGATGGCACAATCGATTAAAGGTGATTTACATTTAGTTGAGAGTACAGAAAAAGGCACATGCTTTGAATTGCTACTATTAAAAGAAGGCTAACGAGATTCCGTAGCCTTCTTTCTTCATATTTACTTTTTTAATTTACATAATAATACATCAACCATTTAAAAAATCAAAACAGAAATCAGGAGAGAATAGTGCAAAAGGGGAGAAATATGGTATGATAAAATTAGTAACTGGTACTAATAATAGGTATAGTATATTAGCATAATAAAATGGAGGTTCATATGAAAGACTTAATCCAATTAAAAGATAAGAATATCGTAGTTATGGGAGTTGCCAACGAGCGTAGTATTGCATGGGGAGTTGCAAAATCTCTATTTGATGTTGGAGCGAATGTTATTTTCACGTACCGTAAAGAACGTTCGTTAGGAAAAATTGAAAAAGCATTAACAGACAATAATCTAGAAGCAAGATTAGTCGTAGAATGTGACGTTAATAGTGATGACAGCATTAAAGCGGCTTTCGAGAAAATTGGAAGCGAAGTAGGAGTAATTCATGGTGTCGTGCATTCCGTAGCATTTGCACATGCTGAAGACTTGAAAAACGATTTCCTTCAAACAACTAGAGATGGTTATGCATTCGCACAAGATACAAGTGCGTATTCACTGATCGCGGCAGCTCGTGAAGCAGCACCGTTTATGACAGAAGGCGGTTCTATTGTAACGATGACGTACCTTGGAGCAGAGCGTGTATTAGAGGGCTATAATGTAATGGGAATCGCGAAAGCATCACTTGAAGCGTCTGTTAGATATTTGGCGCTAGATTTAGGTAAACAAAACATTCGTGTGAATGCTGTTTCAGCGGGAGCAGTGCGCACACTAGCTGCGAAAGGGGTATCTTCTTTTAACACGATTTTACATAAAATCGAAGAAACTTCTCCGTTAAAACGAAATGTAACGGCAGAAGAAGTGGGAGATATGACAGTCGGACTTTTAGGAAACTTATCTCGAGGGGTAACAGGAGAAGTCGTTTACGTTGATTCTGGTTACAATATTATGGGTTAATCATTCCAAACGAATAGAAGCTATCTTCGGGTATATTACCTCGAAGATAGCTTTTTTTCTGGGCGTAATTGGTCCTAAGAAAACAGATACCTAAATGAGAAGGGGATAAGCTGTTTACCTAATTATGTCTTGATCTTCTTCCAGTGCAGACTGCGCTAGCTTTTTTATCGTCATATCATCCATTGGTGGATTATGTAATCCAGCTCGTACGTCTCGGTAATAGCGCTGTAATGGATTTGTTCGCTGCAAACTTTTTGCCCCGACTAAGCGCATTGCTTTATCCACAATCGCGATAGCTGAATTGGTTACGACATGCTTCGCAACGGAGATTTCATTGGCCAGAAGATCTCTCGAGGCTTCATTGTCATAAGCTGCTGCAGCGCCATAAATAACAAATCGTGCTTTCGTAAGCTCCAAATCAATTTCACCGATTAGCTGTTGGACGTTTGGTAGCTGAGCAATTGTTCCATTTAAACTATTAGGAGAATGCGTGTTGGCAAAATGAACAGCATAATCACGAGCTGCTTGTGCCACACCTAAATAAGTAGCAGGAATATGGAGTAACCAGCCGTTCACTTTACCGCCACTTACTAATTCAGGAAGCTCCACTAAATCAGTCTCATGCACGACTACATTTGTAAGTACTAGATCATTACTACTTGTGCCGCGCATAGAAATAACATCCCATGTTTCTTCTATGGAAACTCCTTCTATATCACGGTGAATAAGAAAAAATCCAACTTTTTCTTTTTCTTCAATCCATGCAGAAGTTAAAAAGTAAGTGAGTACTGGAGAAGCTGTCGTGAAAATTTTACGTCCATTCAGTAGCCAATTGTCCCCATTTTTTACAGCTGTAGTTCCTGGACGTCCACCACGTGTTGGGCTTCCCGTTTGTGCTTCGCTAACAGATCGGTTTATGAGTGCGCCATTCAAAATTTCTTTAGAAAAGAAATCCAACTTTTCTTTAGTCCAAAGCTTTTTCTCAAAAAGATCACCGACTACACCCAAGCTCCAGCCAACTGATAATGCAGTGTTTGCATCATAGCTTGCTAACGTCTCTTGTAGAAGCACCATATCATACACAGAAAGTCCCTCACCGCCATATTCTTTAGGCAATGTTATGCTCGTATAACCAAGCTTCACCAAATCTTCTATGTTTTCTTTTGGGAAAATGGAAAGTTCGTCAATTTCAGCTGATTTACTTATAAATTTTTCTTCTAATCTTGCTAAATTATTGAGCCAATCTTGTTGTTTCTTATTTTGCACAAACAACCTTTTCATAATTGCTAATCTCCTTTTAAATTTAATCCTATTTATGTATGTATTAAACTTATCGATTACATTGAAATGAGTCTACCTTTATCAGAAAAAGAAGTCAATTATAATACTTATTATTTTAGTAGGATTTATATGATATGTGAAACCTTTTACAGATATTACCTCGCATTTTCGCCTGATTTTCTATAAATCTCTCACTTCTTAGTCGAAAAATGTTTTTAAAAAGAGCCATAGGGTAGTAATAATACAGAGGATTAGTAGCAAATAAAGAGGAGGAACCAGCTTGGATAAAAAAGTGAATGCAAACAGCAAAAGTGAACAATTGGAACAATTTCGTACGGATGATAAAGACAAAGCAATGACTACAAATCACGGACTAAAAGTTTCAGAAGATGAATTCTCTTTAAAAAACGGTGAACGAGGTCCTACTCTCTTAGAGGATTTTCATTTTCGTGAAAAAATGACCCATTTTGACCATGAACGTATTCCGGAACGAGTAGTCCATGCACGAGGATATGCTGCTCATGGAGAATTTGAATTATATGAATCAATGCAAGCTTATACAAAAGCGAAATTCTTGCAAAGCCCAGGAACGAAAACACCGGTTTTTGTAAGGTTTTCAACCGTAATAGGTTCCCGTGGATCTGGGGAGCTCGCACGTGATGCACGAGGATTTGCGACGAAGTTTTATACAGAAGAAGGTAACTACGATTTAGTAGGAAATAATATTCCCGTTTTTTTCATACAAGATGGCATCAAGTTTCCTGATTTAGTCCATGCGATGAAACCGGAGCCACACAATGAAATTCCACAAGCAGCAACGGCACATGATACTCTTTGGGACTTCATAGCTAACAATCAGGAGTCTGCTCATATGATTATGTGGGCAATGTCTGATCGAGCAATTCCTAGAAGTTTTCGAATGATGGAAGGATTCGGCGTTAATACTTTCCGATTCGTTAATACAGAGGGTAAATCTCATTTTGTAAAATTTCATTGGAAGCCTGTTTTGGGAGTGCATTCAGTCGTTTGGGATGAAGCACAAAAGATAAATGGTAAAAACCCTGATTTTCATAGACAGGACTTATACGAGGCAATAGCTAGCGGAAATTATCCGGAGTTTGAATTAGGCGTACAAATGATTGAGGAAAAAGATGAATTTCAATTTGATTTTGATATTTTAGACGCTACGAAACTATGGCCAGAGGAAGAGGTCCCAGTAAAAATTATTGGAAAAATGACATTGAATAGAAATGTAGACAATGTTTTTGCTGAAACGGAACAAGTGGCATTTCATCCAGGAAACGTAGTCCCGGGTATTGATTTTTCAAATGATCCACTACTGCAGGGCAGATTGTTCTCTTATACAGACACACAGCTAATTCGACTTGGAGGTCCAAACTTCCATGAGCTACCGATCAACCGACCAGTGTGCCCATTCCATAACAATCAACGAGATGGATATGGCAGACAAACGATAAATGTTGGACAAGTCAGCTACCACAAAAACTCACTTGCGGGTAATACACCGACTCCAGTTAGTGAGGAAGAAGGTGGTTATGTACATTATCAGGAGAAAGTCGATGGTCACAAGGTTCGTGCCCGAAGCGAAAGCTTTAAGGATCATTTCTCCCAAGCGACAATGTTCTGGAACAGTATGAGTAATCCCGAGAAGCAGCATATTATCAATGCCTTCAGTTTCGAGCTTGGGAAATGTAAGGAAAAGAGCGTGCGCGAGCAAGTTGTAGAAATGCTTTTGAATATAGATGTAGATTTAGCAAATCAGGTAGCTAAAAACTTAGGTATTACTGTGCAGGCTACTAATACACCAACTAATAGCAAGGTCTCTCCAGCATTAAGCCAATTAAATTCAGCTAAGAAACCAGATACACGCAAAATTGCTGTACTCGTTTCGGAAGGATTTGATGGAGAACTGATTGCTATGTTAGATGCCCTAAAGGCGAAAGGGACAATGATTGAGACAGTAAGTGATCATCTAGGGGCGATTAAAGGTGCTGACGGAACCTTATTGGAAGCAAACCATACGTTCTCTACTGCGGATTCCGTATTATTTGATGCGGTGTATGTTGTAAGCCCACAAGGTACAACACCGACATATCAAAAAGAAGCCGCGTATTTTGTGAAAGAAGCATATACTCATTTCAAGCCGATTGCTGCTTCGTTTCATGGAGACCAATTGCTGGATGAGCTCGGGTTTACAGGGCAAGCCGGTGTAGTAACAAAAGAGAGCGGAAACAGCTTTGTAGAAAGTTTTACTAATGCAATTGCTGAGCATCGCTTTTGGAATCGAGCTGTATAATAACAGTAAAAGGCATGCCCTAAATACAAGGGGCATGCCTTTTATTTATTTTTTGGCGAGTCGTGGCCATATAAAATATGAAATGGAGATGACAAAGTCAATTCCAAGAATCAGTCCCCAAAGTTTTAATGTTCCCCATAAAACCTCAGATTTTGAGGTGTCATCCATGACATAAATTAAAATGAGTAATATGATTCCCCCAATGATGTAAGCAAGTAAATGCTGAAAAGATCCTTTTAATGACTCTCGTGCAAACTCCATTCCCGTTTTACGTACAGGTTTAGTGCCTTCTTTTTGAACATAATATCGAAACCGTACATCTGCCCAGCGAATCATGCTCTTTCCAAAGGCAATCGAAGAACCGAGATAGACAGCTGCGATAGCATGTGCAAGCGTTGCAGTTGCCCCGTTATATAAATCTATAGATGTAATTGCAAGTAAAATCAGATCGATCACTGGCGTTAACGCAAGAAAAAATAAACCAAGACGTTCTTTTTTTAATATATACCTAGTTATGAGGCCTAGTAAAATAACTACCCAAAAGCCAACTTCACAAGCGATTATCGTCCATGCAATAAAATTCAAAACAACACCCCTTTCAAGGAAAAATTGCTATTTATAAGTTTTTCAAAAACAGTCATCCCACTTCAGGCTCTAGTAAAGAGGTCAACTTCTTAAACATTAAAAAGTCCTCATTCGAAAAATCATCTAGCTTAGTTAAAAGCTTCTCATACTCCACTGAGTCCAATTTTTTGTGATATTCATATACTATTTTTCCCTTTTCCGATAGTTCGAGGATGACTTCTCGATTGTCTTTAGGGTTTTTGTTTTTAATAATCATCCCTTTTTTGGTTAATTTATCTACCATTTGAGAAATTGCACCTTTTGTTTTTTTAGTGAGTTCTGTAAGTTCTGTGGAAGTGGTTTGTATTTTGTTCCCAATCAGATTAATTGTATGTGCTTCTACCATATAAAGTTCATCTTCCGTACCGTACTTCCTAGGCACGCTTTCATACGAAGCAATTTTCCTAGAAATCTCATAAAGTGATTCCATTAGTTCACTGAACACTTCTTCTCTAGACATTTTTTCCCCTCCCCAAGATTTTCGAAATTACCCTATAACGTATTATGGCTATTGTAACATGAGAGTAATTTAACAAGTAGGTTAGATACGACAAAAATAAATTGTCTGATTAGTTAAAAAATATAATTGACGTTATATTGTTTAGGTGCTAAACTACTTTTAAGTCAGTGACTGTTAGCAATATTAGGATAAGAAAGGGGCAATGGAAGTGAGATATAACTTTGATGAAATCGTAAACCGAAGAGGAACTTACTCTCTTAAATGGGATGGAGGCGAAATGATTAAGGAAATGGGATTGACTGAAAGATACGATGAGAAAACGATTCCTTTATTCACTGCAGACATGGATCTACCGGTACCACAACCCTTAATAGACGCCCTGCACAAAACGGTTGATCATAAAATATTTGGTTACTCTGTACTCCCAAATAAGTATTATGAATCGATTCAGCATTGGTTCAAAAAGAGACATGACTGGGAGATAAAAAAGGAGGAAATTATTTATAGTCCAGGCACTGTTCATGCTTTAAACGTTGCTGTGAAAGCGTTTACTAATCCAGGGGATGGTGTTATCATTCAACGTCCAGTGTATCCGCCGTTTACTTCAGCGATAGAGGGAAATGGAAGAAAAGTTGTGAATAACGCGTTAAAATGCGACGAGGAAGGTTATTATTCCATTGATTTTAAGGATTTTGAAGCGAAAGCAAAGGAAGAAAATACGAAGCTATTCATCTTATGTAACCCTCATAATCCAGTAGGAAGAGTTTTTAATAGAGAAGAGCTTCAAAAACTTTCTGTTATATGTGCAGAAAATAATGTGTTAATAATCGCAGACGAGATTCATGGAGATTTAATGAGACGTGATCAAACATTTCTACCAATAGCAAAAGTAGTGGAGGATGTAGATCATATTATTACATGTACCGCTATTAACAAAACATTTAACGTAGCAGGGCTTCATTGTACTAATGTGATTATTTCAAATCCAGAGCTTCGAAACACATTTAGTGAAGTAATGGGCTTTCAACTTGCATCGCCATTTACGATAGCTGCACTTATAGCGGTATATAACGAGGGAGAAGATTGGTTAGAGCAACTGAAAGAGTATATCGATGAGACAATCGAGTGGGTAGTCAATTTCTTAGCTGAAAAAATGCCGCAAGTAAAAGTGAGAATTCCAGAAGGTACGTATGTGATGTGGATGGACTTTAGTGCTTATGGACTTTCACCGAAAGAAGTACATGACCGAATTTACAATAGGGCTAATGTAATTCTAGAGGATGGAAGTATGTTCGGAGAAGAAGGTTTATCGTATCAAAGAATTTGTCTTCCGTCGCCAAGGTCTGTTATTAAAGAAGCAATTGAAAGAATTGCGAAGGAATTTGAGGATGTTCATGTAGATGTGAGAGTGAAAAGTGTAATCTCTTAAAATACAAAGTTAAACTATAAAATGCAGCTTTCACAAAGGGGTGTAATATATGGCGAATCAAGAGGCAAATTTAAAGAAGGTACTAGGTCTAGGGGATGTAATGAGCATCGGTGCAGGACAAATTATCGGTGCTGGAGTCATGGCGTTAACAGGTATTGCAATAGGAATGACAGGTAGCGGGGTAACTTTAGCGTTTGTTATTTCTTCTGTCTTTACGTTATTTATGGTGTTACCAATAGCTGTTATGGGGTCAGCTATTCCAACAACAGGGGGATTATATAGATATACTAGCAGACTTTTATCTCCTAAAATAGGATTCTTTTGGCTAACGTTATTTATACTTGCGCAGCTTACCCTAGCAATGTATTCCATATCATTTGCAGAATACGTTCAAGGCTTGGTTCCGTCTGCTCCACTTAAGTTAGTGGCATTTACACTTCTTACTGTGTTTTTTATAGCGAATCTGGTAGGAGTAAAATTTGCAGCACTTGTCGAAAAATTTATGGTAATTATTTTGCTTCTCGCATTAATAGTTTTTGTTGTATGGGGTATGCCAGAGGTAAATTATGCTGTTTTTAATACGGGAGAAATGTTCTCGGGTGGATTTGTAGGATTCTTTATGGCGGTAGGTTTACTTTCATTTGCTACAGGCGGTGCACAAGTTGTAGCAGAGCTTGGTGGAGAAATGAAGAACCCAGGAAGAGATATACCGTTAACCATTATTGTAACTACATTGGCTATAGGGTTGTTATACGCATTTATGGCTACTATTGCAGTAGGTGTATTACCTATTGCTGATGTCGCTAATATGCCTTTAACAGATGTTGCAAGAACAATACTCCCAGGGCCACTATTCATTTTCTTTATGGTTGGTGGAGCTATGTTTGCACTAGCAACGACTTTAAATGCGACGCTTTCATGGGTTACGAAAGGGATAATGATCGCATGTGAAGATGGATGGTTACCAAAATCATTAGGAAAAGTGAATAAAAGATTTGGGACACCACACTGGTTGTTAACTCTATTTTATATTATTGGTGTTATACCAATAGTTACTGGGTTATCCCTTGGATTAATATCCGCATTAGGCACTGGAGTTTTTCTACTTTCCAATATTATTCCTGTATTTGCAGCAACTAAATTACCGAAGAAATATCCAGAACTTTATAAAAGAGCGCCATTTAAATTATCGCCTCTGGTTTTAAATACAATTGTATATATCGGGGTAGCTTTGTTATTATTCCAAGGATATTTATTAATGTCTTCCCTCTCTTACAAGATTATTATTGGAGCAGTCGTTTATATGGCTGCGGCAGCGATTTATGTAACTATTGTTGGAAATAGTCCGAAGTATGGACTTAATAAAACGCTTCATTTTGAAAACCCTTCGGACAGTAATGTTGGAAATGATTCGAATGCTAAGCTAGAGACAGCTGCAACTTTAGGAGAAGCTATTCCAATAGCAAAGCCTAATACACAACTGGATTAATAATGTATGATTTGCAAATTTAAATAATGGAGGCTATAAAATGACAATGGATAGTTTATATGTAAAATCTAATGCTAAACGATTAACAGAATTAGGAAAGCACGCTCCAGATACATTTAAAGCATTTGTAGCATTCGATCAATTAGCTTTAGCAGAAGGACTTATTCCAAAAAGAACGAAGGAATTAATTGCTATTGCAGTTGCTCATGTGACAGGCTGCCCTTACTGTATCGAAGCTCATGTAACTGCAGCAAAAAAATTAGAAGCATCTAAAGAAGAGATACTAGAAGCGGTGATGGTTGCTACTGCTTTAAAAGCTGGTTCCGCCCTCGCCCATGGATTGAATGGACTAAATGCATTTGACGGTACAGACGATGATGAACTTTACAAAAGATCGAATATGGCAAGATTTAAAGAATTGGGTGGAGCCAATCCAGACGCTTTCAAAGCATTCAATAAATTTGATATGGAAGCGATGAAACCTGGATTAATAAGTCAAAAAGATAAAGAACTAATGGCTATTGCAGTGGCACATGTAACAGGTTGTGCGTACTGCATTGAAGCGCATACGCAAAAAGCAAAACAATTAGGCATCTCTTTAAAAGAAATCACAGAATCTATTTTTGTAGCAACGGCTTTAAAGGCAGGATCGGCCTTGGCTCATAGTGTAAATGCTTTAAATGCATATGAAGGATGAAAATGAAGAAGAATATTGCTGCTATTCGTCTTGGAAAAGCTCTACTTTCTATGATAGTTGGAAAAATTCATTATTAGTTAGATAAAACAATTACCCTAGTTATTTAGGTGTTGACTATTTAAAACTTTTTGCATATACTAAACAAAATAATTTATGAAGCGTTAACAAGCGAAGAAAAGGACATGAATCATTATCATTTCTTATTAGAGAATAGGGTCTACGGCTGAGAGCCCTTAAGAAAAACGAATGATTTACCACCTTGGAGCTATTGCGGGGAAAGCAAGCAAACTATGCGATTATCCACAATCGGGAAAACCGTTATCTATTTATGAGCGCAATACAATTCTTTGTGTTGCAAAATTAGGGTGGAACCACGACCACACTCGTCCCTTTACCGGGGGATGGGTGTGGTTTTTTTGTATTCAAAATTAAATAATTTAGCTGAGAAAAGGACATGAATCATCTTTATTTTCTTATTAGAGAACAGGGTCATAGGCTGGGAGCCCTAAAGAAAAACGAATGATTTACCACCTTGGAGCTATTGTGGGGAAAGCAACTTTGCAATTATCCACAATCGGGAGAACCGTTATCTTGTTATGAGCGTAGTACAATTTTTTGTTCTACAAAATTAGGGTGGAACCACGACCACACTCGTCCCTTACCAGGGATGGGTGTGGTCTTTTTTTATTTCATTTTTAAAATTAGGAGGAATTTACATGTCAATTAAAGTAGAGGAAAGAATAAGTCATCAGAAGTTAGGTCAACAATTGGAGCTATTTATGTCCAGTGAAGAGGCACCAGGTATGCCGTTTTATTTACCAAAGGGAATGGTTTTACGAAATGAACTGGAGAACCTTTGGAAAGTAAAGCACCAACGAGCGGGTTACCAGGAGATTAAAACACCTATCATGATGAAGCAAGAGTTGTGGGAGCAGTCAGGCCACTGGGATCATTATCATGAAAATATGTATTTTGCTAATGTGGATGAACAAAAGTATGCGATTAAACCGATGAGTTGTCCGGGGGCAGTACTTATCTTCAACAGCAAAAAGAGAAGTTACAGAGAACTTCCGATTCGCTACGCTGAGCTCGGGTTAGTTCACCGTCACGAGTTATCCGGATCCTTAAATGGACTTTTACGAGTTCGGGCATTTACACAAGATGATGCGCATCTTTTCGTACGAGAGGATCAAATAGAAAAGGAAATCGAGAAAGTGCTCGATTTGGTAGATGAATTTTATTCTGAGTTTGGTTTTAGCTATAAAATCGAATTATCTACTCGTCCGGAAGATTTTATGGGTTCTGTGCAGGCTTGGGATCAAGCAGAGCACGCGCTTGAAGCTGTACTGAAGCAAAAACAAGTAGCGTATCAGGTAAATGAAGGAGACGGGGCATTCTACGGTCCGAAAATCGATTTTCATATTTTAGATTCTCTTGGCCGTAGCTGGCAATGTGGAACAGTACAACTGGATTTCCAAATGCCAGAAAAATTTGATTGCAAGTATATCGATGAGGACAATCAGCTTAGACAACCAATAATGATTCACCGTGCAATTTATGGTTCTATCGAGCGCTTTATAGCTATTCTTCTAGAGCATTTTCAAGGTAGCTTTCCACTTTGGTTAGCACCTGTTCAAGTAAAAATTTTACCAATAGCAGACGCTCATGTTTCATATGCAGAAGATGTGAAGCAACAACTTGAACAAGAAGGTTATCGTGTAGAAGTCGATGACCGTGTGGAAAAAATAGGACTAAAAATCCGAGAAGCAGCCTTACAAAAACATCCGTATATGCTTATTGTGGGTGATCAAGAAATAGAGCAGGGCAAGCTCTCCGTGAGAAAGCACAAAGTTGGAGTTATTGGTGAAATGAGTATGGATGAATTGCTGGAGCAATTAAAAAGCAAGTGATTACTGCATAACAAACCCTTCCTACAAAGGACTTTTGACTATTCTTCACGAATAAACCTTGTAGGAGGGGATTCTATGAAAACTTTAAATGATTTTCCGTATTTAGAAACAGAACGCTTTATATTGCGACCAATAGAAGTGAAGGATGCCGAGGAAGTATTCCATTATTTCTCGCAAGATGAAGTGACAAGATATTATGATTTGGATACATTTCAGGATAGCAAAGAAGCGATTCAGTTAATTAAAAACTGGCAAAAGCGATTTGCAAATAACGAGGGTATTCGATGGGGAATTGCGACGAAGGATACCGATAAAGTAATCGGTAGCTGTGGTTATCATAATTGGGAAAAAGAGCACTTCAAAGCGGAAGTGGGATTTGAAGTGACACCGGAGTATTGGCAAAAAGGAGTCATGACGGAAGTACTAAAGCATGTACTGCAATACGGCTTTGAGAAAATGGGACTCTTCCGAATTGAAGCCCTTTATGACCCTGAAAATACAGCTTCTAAAAAGACACTTGAAAAAGCTGGATTTATATACGAGGGGATATTACGAAAATCATCCTATGAAAAAGGACGTTTTTGCGATGCCGCTATATGTTCTATTTTGAATGAAGAGTATATGGATAAGGAGATATGATTGTGGGTAATCAAATGCCGAGGCATGTTCAAAGCTTTATGCAGAACTATGTAGAGCTGCTAAATAAGCACTTACCTTCGGATTTAGTAGAAGGCGTATACATATACGGATCGATTGCTCTCGGGGCATTCGATGAAGCGAAGAGTGATATAGATTTTATTGTTTTATTGAGAAGGGCAGTAAATGAACAAGAACTTGCGATGCTTCAAGATATTCATGTACAGATGAACAAATACGCATTTGGAAAAAGAATGGATGGGTTATACACCCAGGCTAGTATGATAGGCAAAACAAATGAAGAATTACTTGCGTATCCATATTGTACAGACGGAATAGTAGAAGTAGGTTATTGGGATGTTAATCATATTACTTGGTGGGTATTAAAGGAGCATGGTATTACATTGCAAGGCATACCAATTGGAGACTTAAATATTCCTACAAAATGGGACGATGTATTAAAAACATTGGCATACAATATGAACAATTATTGGTTTAATAAATCGAAAAAGACCTATTTATTTTTATCTGACAGCATGGTCGAGTTTGCAGCTTGTACGATTAGCAGAATAATTTGTTCGCTTGAGTTAAGAGCTATTTTATCGAAGGATGAGGCAGTTAGGCTATGTATAGACATGCTACCGGAAAGATGGCATCTTCTTTTAAAAGAAGGTTCTCGTATTCGAACAAAGGCTAATACAAAATCATTGTACAAAAGCAAATTAAAAAGAGCCAAGGATTGTAGAGATTTCATATTATATACACGTCAATTATGCAATGAAAAATTTTTTATAAAAGGGGTAAGCAATGGAAATTAAATTATTAACACCAATTGATGCAAGTGCATACTGGAAATTGAGGCTAGAAGCATTACAGCAAAGCCCGGAAGCATTTGCAACAAGTTATGAGGAAGCGATACAAAGAATTAATCCAATCGAACAAGTAGAAAAAAATCTCCAAACAGAAGGCAATTACACTTTCGGGGCATTTCAGCAGGATAAGCTAGTTGGGATGGTTACACTGTCTCAAGAAAGCTACCTTAAAATGAAGCACAGAGCAAATATTTTTGCGATGTATGTGAGCCCACAAGCTCGTGGATTAGGAGCAGGAAAAGCGTTGCTTATAGAAGCAATTGATAAAGCAAAATCCATAGAAGAAATCGAAAAGATAAATTTGTCTGTGGTTCAACAAATGAGACAGCAAAGAACCTATATAGCCAATTGGGATTTAAAGTTTTTGGTATAGAGGAAAAAGCATTAAAAGTTGCAGATACATATTACGATGAAGATCATATGGTACTTAGTTTGAAGTAGAAGGATATACGTGAGAAGTGTCGAAGTAGTTATGGAATTATACAAAGGAGGTAGAAGGCTATAGAAACAGAAAAGTTAGTTGATAGCTCAAATGTAAATGATAAGCAAGTGGTCTACCATTCTCCTATTCGGTCTATATTCGATAAATTCTCTCGCACCAAAGATGCTTCATTGGTTTATGGAGAGCCGATTGAACTCGAAGATAAACGCATACTCCCCGTTGCAAAAGTTAATTATTATGTTGGGGGTGGCGGTGGTTACTCCGATGCGAGTGAAAATACCGCTGCTGCCCAAGGTGAAGGTGGAGGGGGATATTTTGCTATTAAGCCAGTGGGAGTCTTTGAGATTACATCTGAAAAAGTGAAGTTTAGACCTGTTATTAATAGTTATTTCATTTTAACGATTATTAGTGTGGTTACACTTGGACTTGGGTTTTTATTGAAAAGATCTCGAAAATAAATAATAGAAAGAAAATCCGCTGAAGAACTAAGATTTAGCGGATTTTCTTCGTTTTCTTCTGACGAAAGTTAATAAAAGAAGTGCGGTAATGGCGCCAGCAGTATCCAGTATTACATCTTGAGCAGAAGCCGTGCGTCCACTTGTAAAAGATTGATGCAGCTCATCCGCTACTGCAAAGAGTAGTGTGAGAACAATAGCTGTAATTGTTCGAAATTTACGAGTAGGTAAAGCAGCAAAGATTGCAAGTGCAATCACACCGAAATATAAGAAATGTGTCCCTTTTCGAATCAAAAACTCGACGAATGCATAGTATCCTCGTTCCTCAATGGAAACTAGAATGCCCCAGTAAGGGATTTGAAATAAGGATAGAAAAGACTCCAAAGGTTTACCTGGTAACCATTTCTCAAGCACTGGTATGAGAGATTGCTGTTCGGCTGTTTGTCCAGACGAAATGAAAACAACGATAAGTAAAAAAAGTAAAGGAATAATTTTTTTCATACCAAAACAGTAACATATAAACAAGAAGTTTTCATAGGACTGTTTAAATAAGCTATAGTAATTAGAGAAAAATAAAAACTGGAGGTATGGAACGATATGTCTAAACTTACACCATTTCTAATGTTCGAAGGTCGAGCAGAAGAAGCGATTAATTTTTACACATCCGTTTTCAAAGAATCGGAGATCATTCGTTTAGCTCATTACGGAGCGGAAGGACCAGGAGAAGAAGGAGAAGTATCGCAAGCGGTATTTTCCATTAATGGACAAGAATTTCTTTGTCATGATAGCTCTATTCAACACCAATTCACGTTTACACCTTCCATTTCATTATTTGTAGAATGTGATTCTGAGGAAGAACTTGATCAAGTATATGCGCAGCTTTTGGAAGGTGGACAAGCCTTAATGCCGATTAACAATTATGGCTTCAGCAAAAAGTTCGGCTGGGTGCAAGATAAGTTTGGAGTTTCATGGCAATTAAATTTATCAAATTAAAGCATCTAAAAAAAACCGAGGAGCAACGAAATGCTCTTCGGGTTTCCTTTTACTTAATCGGTATCCAGATTTCTGAATAATAATCCTCGCTCGAAGCATTCCCACTTGAATACACTTCTAACTCAGGAGTTCCAGCAGGGACATACGGATTAGAAGGGAACCATTCGGAATAGATTTGTTTCCATGTATCCTGCATCGCATGGGGCATGGCGCCGTGTACTTCAAAAATAACCCATTTTGAAGCAGGAATTTCTAATGATGATAAATTTTCCGGAACATCTCCCACATGCGCAGAAGCAATCCAGTAGTTCATTAGGCCGCTATCTTTCCGACTCTCATCCACAACACATACACCGAGTACGCCTTCAATTACCCCATTGTTTAATTGGAAAAGCAGGTCATCTGTGCCGTTTGTGTTTACCTCATCCCAAAATAGCGGGATATTTTTCAAATTTTCACCTGTTTTACAGTTATACGTTCTTTTTACTCCAACAACTTGGAAACTTTCTTTTTCCACAATCTTATACTTCATTGGTTCTGCTCCTTTCAAGCTCACCTGGATGACCAGGCGATTGTATGATTGTAAATTACCTAGTTTCTTTCGTGCATCACTCGGCGTCACGCCATGCTGCTTTCGAAAGGCCTTCGTAAAGGCTTCGGGAGTGTCGTAGCCATATTTATAGGATAGGTCGATGATTTTACTATCGCTATTTATTAATTCCTGCGCTGCTAATGTTAATCTTCTACGACGAATATAATCGGTGATAGACATATCAGTTAAAATGGAAAATGTTCGTTGAAAATGAAAGACCGATGAATTTGCCACTTTAGCAATTTGTTCCATCGTCAACTCATCCAGTAAGTTTGCTTCTACATAATTGATTGTTCTTTGTATCGATTCAACCCATCCTATGACCCTCACCTCTTACACATCATAAATAATAACTACTACAGAATCCTGTCATCAAATGCTCACTTTGGACAGTTTTCATTTAGCTAAAAGAAGATCCACAATCACTTTTGGGCGAACATCTAATGAAGGGAGATCATCCACATCAACCCAGATTGGTTCATATAGCCCTCTTTGAACAGAAGTGTGAGAGTATTCTTCGCCTGTACCCGTTCCAAATTTGCCACCAATAATATCAGCAAGGAAAAAGTGCTGCCTTCCGTTATACTCCAATACTTTAAAAGGACGTTGAATACGTACATGTACCCCTAGCTCTTCATACGTTTCTCGGATTGCCGCTTCCTCTGGTGTTTCCCCATCCTCAATACCTCCGCCTGGAAATACATAATAGGTTTTATGTGGTTTCGTTCTTTTGATTAAGGCAATTCGACCATTTTCAATAATGACAGTTGCTCCTCTGTTTCTTATATAAATACACCTTCCAATCTAATGATAGTAGACAGAACATTCGAACTCATACTAGTATTATTATATATCAAACCAAAGGGTGAGAGTTAATATGGAGATATTCGAAATTCAACAAAGGCCTGAATTCTTTCATGAAGCTGTGAAATTATTTTGGGAGCAATGGGGAAATGAAAGTAACTATAAATTTTACGAAGATTGTATGATTCATTCAGGTAAAGCACCCAATTCTCTGCCGAGATTTTATGTGGCGATCGAAAATGATGCCATTATTGGTACCTATGCATTGCTTCGAAATGATATTAATAGTCGCCAAGATTTGTTTCCATGGTTGGCCTGTCTATATGTCGATCCGGCTTTTAGAGGGAATTCTATAGGTGAACAGCTTTTAGAACATGGACTACAAGTGACTGCGAGGCTAGGGCATGAAAAACTATATTTATCCAGTGACTTAGAAGGATACTATGAGCAATATGGTTGGACAAATTCTACCAAAACCTATGGTCCTTTTGGTGGCTCCATCAAAGTGTATGAAAAAGTGGTTGACTAAGATAGGAGGATGAAAATGATTGACGTATTATTTGTTTGTCTAGGGAACATTTGTCGATCTCCTATGGCGGAGGCAGTTTTTAGAAATCTAATAGAGAAAGAGAAATTAAGTGATCAAATTAAAGTGGAATCTGCTGCGACGAGTGCTTGGCACATAGGAGACCCGCCTCACCGAGGAACAATTACGAAGCTTGCGGAATATAATATTTCTACGGAAGGAATGACTGGACGACAATTACAAAAAGAGGACTTTCAGAAATTTGATTATATTATAGGGATGGATCACAGTAATGTAACCAATATTCGACAAATACTTGAACAGCCAGATCATCCAAAAGTTATGCGTTTCTTAGATTTAACTGAACATGAAAAAGATGTGCCGGACCCTTACTATACAGGAGATTTTCAAGAGACATATGATCTTGTAATAGAAGGTTGCCAAGCATTATTAGACAAAATGAAAAGAGAACACAAAGAGCTGTCAAGATGATGGCTCTTTTTCATTAATGTAAAAAGAATTGTCTCATACAAGTTAGAAAGTGTTGAAAATGCGAGAGTGAGGAGACATTGAATTGAACTTATTTGTCATTGGGGATGTGCATGGCTGTTATGTAACATTTTTGAAGATGATAGATCGATGGGATAAAGAAACGGAAATACTGATTCAGCTGGGAGATTTAATAGACCGAGGAAACGGATCCCCGGAAGTTGTAAAACTGGCAAGGCACTTAAAGAAAACATACAGGGACCAAGCAGTTTTTATAAAAGGTAACCATGAATATGAGATGATAGAACATATAACAAATCCTCCAAATAATAATTGGTTAAAGCAAGGTGGTTCGGAAACATTGCACCAATACTTAGCGACTGGCCAAGACATTAAAGATGACGTAAGCTGGTTGCGAACTATGCCTTTGTATTGGGGGAATGATCACGTCTTTATAAGCCATGCGGGTATTTCTGAAACGGCAAATAATCCATTCAATGAAACGAATGAATACGGTATTTTATGGAATAGAGGTCCATTGAAAAATATACAAAAACTACAGATCATCGGCCATACACCAGGTGATTGGCCTATATATGATAGGCAAAGTAATTCATGGAATATCGATACAGCCGCCGTATTTGGTAACCAGTTAACTGGAATGAAATTAAAGCAATCTGGTGAATTAATTGATTGGATACACATCAAAACAGATAAGAGGGATATGAGGAAAAAGAGATAAAAGGAGACAAGGGAGATGCCTAAAATTATTCATGAAACTTATATGGAGGCGCCAATAGTAAAATGTTTTGACCTTGCCCGCAGCGTGGATACACATATAGAAACAACTTCAAATACTAACGAAAAAGCAGTTGCAGGGGTCACAACAGGACTATTGCAACTAGGAGATAGTGTTACATGGGAAGCAATTCATTTTGGTGTAAAACAAAAACTAACGGCAAAAATCGTAGCTATGGATGCACCGCAAACTTTTACGGATGTAATGGTTCGAGGCGCTTTTCATTCTTTTACGCATATCCATATATTTACTGAAAGTAATGAAGGGACACTTATGAAAGACATATTTACGTATAAAGCCCCTTTCGGAGTGTTAGGAAAGATAGCAGATTATTTATTTTTAGAAAAATACATGGAGAATTTTATTGTTTCTAGAGCTAGCGAATTAAAGAAAATAGCAGAAAAGAATATAGAGGATACTTTTTAAAGGAGAACGAATAGATGGAATATATATATTATCAAGAGATTCCGAAGACTCATGTACTTAATGGTATTATGGAACTTCATAAGCATGTTTTTGAAGGGTCAGAGCTAAAATTAGCAGAACTAACTGATAAGAAGAATCTATTAATATTTGTAGCAGTAGACAGTAATCGCATCGTAGGGTTCAAAATCGGATATGAGTATAATGAACAAACGTTTTATAGCTGGCTAGGAGGGGTACATTCAGACTATCGAGGGAAACGCATTGCATCTGAACTTATGCGACAGCAACATGAGAAAATAAAATCTCTTGGCTTTTCTAAGGTTCGAACTATATCTCGAAACAAAAGGCGAGCTATGTTATTGCTAAACATTAAATTTGGCTTCGATATAGTAGAAACGTTTATGAGTGAAAAAGGGACACATAAAATTGTATTAGAGAAAGAACTTTCTTAATCAAGAGGCGTTCTGTAGGAGTCAGAGAGCCTCTGTATATATTTTACAAAAGATGAAAAGAGTTTTAATAACACATTGAAAGAAATACTGTATAATGATTTGAACACTCGACGAAAGCCACGGTATTACGTTAGAAAGAGGTGGAAGTAAATATGGAGATCATATTGCTTATTATTGTTATTAATGTTGTATATATGACATTAACTACATTACGTTTGATATTAGTTATTAAAGGTTACAGAGTAGTAGCATCGTTCTTGTCTATGGCAGAAGTGTTTGTCTATTTAATGGGATTAACGATGGTTCTTGATAATCTGGACGAGCCTTTAAATATTGTTGCTTATTGTGCTGGATGGGGTCTTGGCGTATATTGTGGAAGTATTATTGAAAATCGATTAGCACTAGGCTATGTCGTATTTGACGTAATCGTCGACTCATTAGAAATAGAAATTCCAATTCAAGTTCGTGCAAAAGGCTATGGTGTCACATCGTGGGTGGCGGATGGAAAAGACGGAAAACGTCTTTGTATGAAAGTACTAGCTAAGAGAAAAAACGAATTAAAGCTGAGAGACTACATTCTGTCCTTATCGCCGAAAGCGTTTATCATTTCATATGAACCAACTAGATTTAACGGTGGCTTCTTAATCAGACCATCTAAATAGAAAAAGGACGAGCTATTTTTCGAGGAATCGAGAAAGGCTCGTTTTTAGTATTAAAGAAATTCGTCAATAATGTTAATTGCCTGTAAAATAAGAGTAATATGCTAAAGGGGATGTTAACATGGCAAAATACGAAGCAAAGATGAAAGAAACAGAAAGCAGTGTCATTGAATTTATTGAAACTGTGGATAGTCCTAAAAAGAGGGAAGATGCCTATAAGTTGCTAGAAATTTTCAGTGAAGCAACTGGCTATGAGGCGAAAATGTGGGGACCGAGCATTATTGGTTTCGGGTCGTATCATTATAAATATGCGACAGGTCATGAAGGAGATGCGCCTCTTGTTGGTTTCTCTCCCCGTAAAGCGAAGATAAGCTTATATGTTACTACCGGTGACTCCGAGCGCGATGCCATATTAGAAAAAATAGGCAAGCATACTTCTGGAAAAGCATGTGTGTATATAAATAAAGTCACAGATATTGATGTAGAAGTATTAAAAGAATTAATCAACAGATCTATTACGTTTTTGCAAGAAACATATGGAAGTTAATGTATTTATTTTGCTAAGGGATAAACAATTAATGTATAATACTTAAAGTAGGAAAATGAATCGAAAGAGAGTGGGACTTTATGGGTCGTAAATGGAATAATATTAAAGAAAAGAAAGCTTCCAAAGACGCAAATACTAGCCGTATCTATGCAAAATTTGGACGTGAAATATACGTAGCTGCAAGACAAGGTGAACCTGATCCTACTTCAAACCAAGCATTAAAAGTAGTATTAGAACGTGCGAAAACATACAGTGTGCCAAAGCATATTATTGATAAAGCAATTGAAAAAGCAAAAGGTGGATCGGAAGAAAGCTATGACGAGCTTCGTTACGAAGGTTTCGGTCCAAACGGTTCGATGGTAATCGTTGACGCGTTAACTAACAACGTAAACCGAACAGCATCCGATGTGCGCGCAGCATTTGGTAAAAATGGCGGAAACATGGGTGTCAGTGGTTCGGTTGCGTATATGTTTGATGCAACTGCTGTCATTGGGATCGAAGGCAAAACAGCTGACGAAGTATTGGAGCTTTTGATGGAAGCAGATGTAGACGCTCGTGATATTATCGAAGAAGAGGATTCTGTTATCGTTTATGCTGAACCAGATCAATTCCATGCAGTGCAAGAAGCACTAAGAGCGGCTGGAATCGAAGAGTTTACAGTTGCAGAGCTATCAATGCTTGCACAAAACGACATTTCCTTGGAAGCAGATGCACAAGCACAATTCGAAAAAATGATCGATGCAATAGAAGATTTAGAAGACGTTCAACAAGTTTACCATAACGTAGATTTAGGAGAATAATAGAGAAAAAGGTTGTCTCATCAGTAGTTTTACTACTTTTGTGGCAGCCTTTTTCTTTTTTTTTGAATTGGAAAAGTGAAGTTTTGAGTTTAGTTGGAAAAATAACAGATTTAGTTGGAATAATATCGGATTTAGTTGGAATAAATGCAGGTTTAGTTGGAAAATTCATGTGCTTAGTTGGAAAACTAATATTCGAGAGGAATTTTTGCTTATCGAACGAGTATGACTAGAAAGTGGAACAGAAGTAAGCGTAATGCGTCTAATATTTGGAGTGGTTAAATTGATTGAAAATTAAGTTTTTAGAGGGGGTTAGAAATTGAATAAAGGGGGATTAACAATGAAAAAATGGCTTCTGCCTCTTGCAAGCATTTTCGTTTTTATATTAATGGGCTGTAGTGGAAATGAAAAGGAAGAAGAAGTAGGTAAATTAACAAGAGTAGATGTTTTTAAAATGAATGAGGAGGAAGTGATTATCGCAGATCAGGAGACTATTGATGTATTAAATAAGGCGTTTGAACAAATTGAATGGGAACAGAATGTAAAAGCAGAAATGTCGAGAAAAGAAGATGTTAAAGTTGTTCTATTCATGGAAGTAGATAAGAATATGCCCGAGAGTCTAGTTGAATACTTTATCTGGTTTGAAGGAAATGGAACGGCTACTTTTATTAATAGAAATGAAAACTCTCTTGGGAAACTTGGGGATGAGAGTACAAGTGTATTAAAGAGTAATTTAACATTGAGTAAAATAAAACAGCCAAACTGAAAAAACAGTAGGCTGTTTTATTATTATGTTGCTGATTTTTTTCGGCGATAATTCCATTGCTGATATTGGAAGCGTACAAAGCAACCAATACAAAAACCAAGAATTGCAATGAGTGCAGCTAAACCAACCATGATTGTAGCTACATTAAATAATATAGACCAATCAAATAAAAAACTAACAAATGCTATGAATAAGAAGCCGACTGCTAGCCATTGATTAAATCTTAGCTGAGCATGATCCTCTTGAATATATGCATTTGCAGGTTTACGTAAAAATCGTTTTACAATTACTAAAATCGGGTGAAACCCTGTTAATAAGCTAGAGAGATTTGCAATAAATGGGACGAGTAAAATCCATGCTGATTGCGTAATAAGAGCTATGATTACCGAAAAAACTATTGTCCATTGGTTTACCATGACTAGAGGTTTTGGAATTGTTTTCATTTTAAACCTACTTTTCTTATCGGATTTAATTTATTATATGGTGAATCGCTAATAAAGTAAACGAATGAATATTCCACCTTCCATATTTCCCGGGAAATGGACAAAAATCGATATTTTTTTGCAAAATATTTTGGAGGCATTTACTTATAGCAGAACTGTAGTTATTTTTTCTTGAGTTCATTGATTTGTTTAGTTAATGCTATAAACTGTTGATCCAACTCGTTATATTTGGCATCTTTTTTCTGCAAGTAGCTTAATTGTCCTAGCACTGCTTGTCGTTCGGTTTCTAATTTTAATAGCTCTTTTTCACGTGCAGATTCATTCTTTTTATGCATCCACTCGCTATAGCCCATTTCTACTTTCCGAATCGTTTTATTTTCAAAGATGAGTAGTTTATTCGTTAGCTTTTCTAAAAAATAACGGTCATGTGTGACTAATAAAATTGTTCCAGGATAAGACGACAAGGTTTTCTCGAGTTGTTCACGGGATGGAAGATCCAAGTGATTTGTTGGTTCATCTAAAAGTAAAACGTCTTTCTGATCTAATATGAATTCCATTAGCTTTAATTTTACTCGTTCTCCCATACTCATAGTGCGAATCGGACGGGACCAGTGATCCTTCGAAAACCCTAAATTCATCATGAGAGTTTGAATATGGCCGCGTGTTTCAAAATCCGTAGGTCCAAAAAAATCAAATGGTGTTTTTTCTTCCGGTAAGTCAAATACAGTTTGACGTAGGTAGCCGATATTCATCGCTTCTGACTTCCAAAGTTCCCCTTGGGCGCTTTCTTCGCCTAATAACATGCGGAAAAATGTCGTCTTTCCACTCCCATTAGAGCCTAAAATGCCAATTCGTTCTTGAGATTGGACGGTAAAAGTGGCATTTTGAAACAGCAATTGATCTTCAAATGTTTTACTCAAGCGTTTGGCTTCTATTACTCGCTTTCCTTTTTTCTTATTTCCTTCAATAGAGAAGGTCACATCTTTTTCTGCCTCCGGTTGATCGATAGTGTTTTTAGAAAGCTCGAGTTCTAAGCGTTTCTTTTTAGAGCGAATTTGCACATCCATTTTCTTTGCTTTGACTCGGTAATATTCTTTATTGAATTCATGTTTAGTTGAATCTGCATGTGCTTTAGCTGACCAGTTTTGTAGCGCAGCCATTTGTTTTTCCACTTGTTTGATCTTAGATTGTTGAGCATCATAAAGTCGTTGCTTTGTGAGTTTCATTTCTTCTTTCTTTTGACGAAAAGATGTATAGTTACCTGCGTAAACTATTAACTTTTTATTTTCCACTTCCCAAATCCAATTGGATACCTCATCTAAGAAATAACGATCATGAGATACTAAAATAATTGTTCCAGGGTAGGCCTGTATCTGTTGTTTTAAGAAAGACAAGCTTTCTTGGTCTAAATGATTCGTCGGCTCATCCAATAAAAGAAGCTGCGATTTTTCCGCAAATACTCGAGAAAGTCGTCTCTTCATTTTTTCTCCGCCACTTAAATCGTCATACTCTCTATGCCCGGGGACAGACCATTTCCTGAAATAAGCCCGCTCCTCATCTGCAAAATCATCGTACTTAAATTGCTCATCCTCTTGTTTAAAATAGCTGATAGTAGGTGTATTTCCGAACCATTCTATAGATCCACTGGATGGAATCGTTTCGTTTGCTAGCACAGAAAGCAGGGAGGACTTTCCTTCTCCATTCCTTCCTACTATGCTAATAACAGCATTTGTTGGAATGTCCGCTGTTATATTTTCCAAGATAATCTTGTCTCCAAACGTGATACTTATATTCATTATTTTACCGTGTAATGTCATACAATCCGCTCCTTTTGGAGGAATAAAAAAATCCCTCCGAATATGAATCGGAAGGACTCGTTGCCTTTTAAAAAATACGCAAAAAACCACTACAAAAATAGAGTATTGTAGAGAATCTTTCGTATTTGATTGAAAAATGGGCAGACTAATCCTATTTCCGATTTTGTAGTGTTTATTTTGTTAAACCTCTACTTAAGAAATAAGATTAAATATCCATTGTCCACCCATCATCCTCTCAAAAATAGTTGTCTTCATTATAGCATATTCTAACTTTCATTTTTTAAAAACAATTTCACTAATGCAGAAAAGGCGATAATTAAGTATATGATCGCAAATGATGAAAAAATCCAAAATTCTTTCCCAAAATAATTTAAGTCGTCCGGTTCAAAAAAGTTAATAACATTTACTACTGGAGGAAATATTAATAATAGCCACTTTAAGAATGACAGCTTTTCCACTATGCCCTCGTAAGAAAGGGTAATTGCAATAATAAGAACTGCAGAAAGCCAAGTGTACCTCTTTGGGATAAAGGAAGTGATGGATGAGAAAGATCCAACTAAAATACCGAATATAGCAAATAAAAGATGTATGAAAATCGATAGCCCTAGATGTATTGGTTGAACTGTTTCTTTGAAGCTGCCCAATAGTATAGGGTAGAAAATCGAAAACAATGTCAACGCTAGTGCAATAAGAAAACTAATCATCCATTTGCCGAGTAAATAATTAACTTTCCCGACTTGAACAAATAGCATACTTTTTTCGGCTTCCTCTTCAATGGAAAATAAGTTCATCGCTATCCATGTTGTCACTAAATATAAGACAATACTTGATACTGCGTAACTGCTTAATATTTCCACTCCACTATAATGATATAAAACAACTATCCATATTAAAAAGGTTGCAGCTGGGGGAATTATTTTGAAGGAGCGTATATAGCTTTTGAATTGGTATTTTATAAATCCCTGCATCGCTAAATCCTTTCCCTGACATCAAGCACAGAACAATTGTTATTCAAAAGCTTTCTCAACAGATCATCACTTTTGTCTATAGATATGGTGATGACAGCTATGTCATCCTCCATATGCATTTCATTAAATTCAAGTCCAAACAATACGTTTTTGTTTGGAAATCTCACTTTTATTACACGTTGGGAGCTTTTATTTTCTGTCTGAACTAACACGCGTCCATCTTTTACATAAAATAGTTGATCTGCAATGTTGTCTATTAACAGGTCTTCATGGGTTGTAAAAATAATGGTCATTTTTGTTTTTAGTTTTGCTAACATAGCCATAAGATTTTGTTGGGAGCTCGTGTCTAAACCAGTTAAAGGTTCATCTAACAAAAGAATGTCAGGTTTGATAAGAAGTGCTTGAAGGATGCCTACTTTTTGTTTTGTACCCTTTGAACATTTTTTTAGAGGGGTGTTTGTAAATGACTCTATTTCAAACAAACGGATATATTCAGATAGCTCTGCTTCTATATCCTTCTCAGTCATACCTTGGAAGCTTGCTACTAATGTTAAATATTCCTTTAGTTTGAATCGAAGGTTTTCTGGAAAATGTTCTGGGACATACCCGATTCTATTTGCATTTTGTACTAACTTTCCGCTTGTTGGATCATAAATTCCTGCAAGTAGCTTCAATAATGTGCTTTTACCGGAGCCATTTGATCCGCGAATCGCAATCGATGCATGTTCCTCAATTTGAAAGGAGACATGCTCTAAAATCTCTTTACCGTCAATTTCTTTTTTTAAGTCTAATGCTTTTAAAATGACTTTTCCCACTAAACCACCTCCGCTTCGTAAATAGTTTAACATGTTTCAGTCTACTTTAATAATTCAATAAGTTATCCTGCCAATATCGACTTTTCTATTTTGTAATGTATTTTTCTTCAATTAAATATCAAAAAATGTATTTAATTTCGTGAAATTTTATGAAAATTCCTGTACAATTACAACATGTTTTTAAGGAGGTATGGAAAATGCAGCAATTAGATGCGTATGAAATTATTTCGTACATACAAAATGCAAAAAAGTCAACACAGGTAAAGGTATATGTAAAAGGGAAAGATATCGATAAGCTTTCTTTTGGAGAAAATACAAAGGTATTTGGAGAAGGTAACTCACTCGTGCTGTTTGGAGAATGGGCTGAGATTGAAGTAGCGCTTAATGATTATGCAAACCTAATAGAAGATATCGTTGTAGAAAATGATAGTAGAAATTCTGCCATCCCTCTTTTAGATTTAAAAGGCATCAATGCGCGTATCGAACCAGGTGCTATTATTCGCGATCAAGTAAGTATTGGCGATAATGCTATTATTATGCTAGGAGCCGTTATTAACATAGGAGCGGTAATCGGGGAAGGCTCGATGATTGATATGGGAGCGATTCTTGGTGGACGTGCAACGGTCGGGAAGAACTGTCATATCGGAGCAGGAGCGGTGCTTGCAGGTGTAATTGAACCACCTTCTGCGACTCCAGTTATTGTAGAGGATGATGTATTAATAGGCGCCAATGCAGTGGTCTTAGAAGGCTGCAGAGTAGGAAAAGGTGCTGTTGTAGCAGCGGGAGCAGTCGTAACGAAGGATGTTCCTCCATATTCAGTAGTTGCTGGAACACCAGCAAGAGTTATAAAAGAAATCGATGATCAAACACGTTCTAAAACAGAAATTATGCAAGAACTACGTCAACTATAAGAGGGATCGGATGAAAACCTTAATTGAAATTCGACGTGATTTACACCGTATACCGGAGCTTGGTTTCCAAGAAGTAAAAACGCAAAACTATCTATTGGAACAAATTTCGGCACTTCCACAGGAAAGGTTAACAATCATTCAGTGGAAAACTGGCATTGTTGTGAAGATTAAAGGTATGCAAGGAAAAAAGACCGTCGGCTGGCGTACAGACATCGATGGATTGCCAATAACGGAGGCTACAGGTCTACCATTTCAATCGGAGCATGAGAAAAAGATGCATGCGTGTGGACATGATGTGCATATGACGGTCGCTTTAGGTTTGCTAAGAAAGCTTGTGGATAACCCGATAAATGATCACGCAGTTATTATTTTTCAACCAGCCGAAGAAGGTCCAGGTGGGGCCTTACCGATGAGAGAATGGTTGAAAAAGGAATATCCAGAGCTTGTACCCGAGCAAATTTATGCATTTCATATAGCGCCAGAATATCCAGTGGGGACAGTGGCTACTCGCCCGGGTCTGCTTTTTGCTAACACTTCCGAACTATTTATCGATTTAGTAGGGAAGGAGGGGCATGCAGCTTTTCCACATCAAGCAAAGGATATGTCCATTGCAGCCGCTACATTGTTATTACAACTTCAAACGATTGTAAGTAGATCTGTTAATCCGATGGATCCTGCAGTTTTAACTATTGGAAAAATGTCTTCCGGTACTGTTCAGAATATCATTTCTGGTCAAGCCCGATTAGAAGGAACGATCCGAACGATGGATGCAGCTACAATGACGACTATAAAACAAAAAATAGAATCCTTTTGCCAAGCAGCAGAAATAGCGTTTGATTGCGACGTTCGAATCGATTATGGTTCATCCTATTATCAAGTGAAAAACGATGAGAACTTAGCGAATGATTTTATATCATTTGCTAAGCATGATCCATCGACTACGGCAATCGTTTGTGATGCTGCTATGACTGGAGAGGATTTCGGTTACTTTCTCCAGGAAATCCCAGGTGTTTTATTTTGGGCAGGAGTAGACTCTTCGTTCGGATTGCATCATGCAAAGCTAAATCCGGATGAAGCGGTCATTGATTATCTTGTTCCTTTTATAGAATCCTATTTTCGAGCGCTTTCAAATAAATGAAAAGTGGAGCCACCTTATATAAAGGTAGCTCCTTCTTTTTGTAAGAATAAGCCTTAACAAGACAATTCTTTTAGAGAATGATAAAAAGTTTACCAAGAGTGTTCGCTATTCTTTTTATTTAATCCACAAGCTGCACGTTGTAATCTTTAAACCAAATATGCAATTGTACCAAATAAGCTAATAACTGTGGTCCAGACATTAATTGACCGAACCAAGGAACCTTAAAGGCATCTCCATTAGACTCGATTAAATCGGACAGGTGATTTGCATGAAAGAGCTCATGAAGAATTGAATTTTTATCCTGTAATTGATCTTTAAGCATGTTCCCGACAAGCTCGCTGTAAACAGGATTATGCGTTTTTGGATACGGACTTTTTTTCCTGTAAAGCACGTCATACGGAAGATTTCCTTGAAATGCTTTTCTTAAAATTCCTTTTTCTTGATTACCGACCATTTTAAAATCCCACGGAATATTCCATGCATACTCGACTAATCGATGATCTGCAAATGGTACCCTTACTTCTAGGCTGGCACCCATACTCATACGGTCTTTTCGTTCCAATAAGGTCGTCATAAACCAAGTCATATTCAGATAAAATAGCTCGCGTCGTTTGGATTCAATAGGAGCTTCTCCATCTAAACGAGGTGTTTCAGCAATTGTTGTATCGTATGCGTGTTGAACATATTCACTAATCGTAAGTTTTTTCTTCCAGCTATCGTTTAGTAAATTATATCGCTCATTGGTAGAGCGAATCCAAGGAAATCCTTTTTCTGCATTTGCGACTTGATGAAACCAAGGATAACCTCCGAAAATTTCATCGGCACATTCGCCCGACAATCCTACTGTAAAGTCTCGTTTTATTTCCCGACAAAACCAAAGTAGGGAAGAGTCGATATCGGCCATTCCAGGAAGATCGCGTACATGGACAGCTTCCGTTAAGTATTCCGCCAATTCCTTTTGACTAATAACGGAGTGATGGTGATTTGTATTCAAAGTACTGGATACTTTTCGGATCCAAGGCTGATCGTCTGATGGTTGAAAGGTATTTCCCTTGAAATGCTTACTATTATTTTCATAATCAATGGAGTATGTGTGCAGCTTTCCTTTTGCATCACGAGTAAAAGCACTTGAGGCAATAGCCGTAATGACGCTGGAATCTAAGCCACCTGAAAGAAATGTGCAAAGGGGAACATCCGATACGAGCTGTCGTTCTACCGCGTCGGTAACTAAATCTCGAACTTTTTCTGCAGTTTCATCTAATGAATCGGTATGCATTGCACTTTGGACATTCCAATAGCGCCAAATGTGAAGCCCGTTTCGAGAAAAGGTGAGTGCATGTGCAGGGCGTAATTCATGGATTCCTTTATAAACTCCAGAACCAGGAGTACGAGAGGGGCCTAACCCTATTATTTCTGCTAACCCTTCTCGATTAATGATTGGAGATACATCTGGATGTGCAAGAAGTGCTTTTAATTCGGAACCAAAAAGAAAGCCTTCAGCTCTTTCTGTATAAAAAAGTGGTTTAACTCCAAGACGATCTCTTGCGATAAAAACCTTTTGTTCTTGTTCATCCCAAATGGCAAAAGCGAAAATACCATTGAAATGATCTACACAATTTTCTTTCCATTCGATATAAGAAGTTAGTAACACTTCTGTATCAGAATGCCCGGAAAAAGAATGTCCTCGCTTCAATAGTTCCTTCCGAAGGTCTTCTGTATTGTACAATTCGCCGTTATAACAAAGCGTATATCGATTAGACTCATAGGTTTTAACCATGGGCTGTTTTCCACCAATAGGATCAACCACTGTTAATCGGCGGTGCCCCAGTAATACATGAGTCGTACCCCAAATATTATGATCATCAGGTCCTCTTTTACTAAGTGTCCCTGTCATCTTTTCAACGATTAATTCCTTGTTTCGCAAATCCCTCTTAAAATGAATCCAACCTGTAATCCCGCACATATAACCGCATCCTTTCTTTCATGACCTATTTTATGCAAGAAACTACCAAATTTGTGCCTGTGCATGATTAAAGCACTTTATAACGACTGAAAAAAACCATCGTAAAAGTTTAAACTTTCACGATGGTTTTATAGAGACATATAAGTATTTCTAAGTAGTTACTTTGAGTACGGTTTTAATTTTTTGGATAATCCCACCTGAGCTATACGTTAATACACTTCGTTTATAGAATGATAGGCTTACTAGGAACATAAGTATAACGGTTCCTATTAATACGAGCATTGCTATAATTGGTTCAATCGAGCTAATATCAGTTGCTCCAATTCGAAGTGGCATAACCATTCCTGATGTGAATGGAATGTAGGAAAATACTTTGATAAGCATTGTATCTGGACTAGCCATACCAGAAATTAACACATAAAAACCGATAATTCCAATCATCATCGCTGGCATCATTGCTTGACTAGATTCTTCCACTTTAGAAACAAGGGAACCAAGGAGAGCTCCTAATATTAAGTATAAAATAATCGTTAATAGGAGAAATGAAACAGCGTATCCAATATAGCTAAAGGATAACTCATTTGCAATATCTACGACCATATCCCATTTCGAGCCACCGTCGATCAACATAAATAACAAGCCTTGCACAACTAAAAGTGCGCCAATTTGAGTTAAAGCAAGTAAAAACGTTCCTGTAAGCTTTGCCATGAAGTGAGTAGATGGCTTAATGCTTGCAAGCAACACTTCTAGAACACGCGAACCTTTTTCAGATGCAACATCTGTTGTAATCATCGATAAAAATGACATTACGAACGAATAGATAAGGAAGCCCACTAAGAAAGAAGCTCCGATACCAGCCGCTTTTTCGTCCTCACTTTTACCTGATGCTGACTCGATATTTAAATTTTTGGCAGAAATAATCGTTTCGGATTCAAGGATTTTTTCCGCTTGCTCGGCTGTTAAATTTAATTGTTGTACTTCATATATTTTTCCAGCGTATTGCAAGGTAGAGGAAATGCCTTGTTGATCATTAAAAGTAAGTGGTTCGAACGTTGCAATTTCCGCTGCTAAAGAGTTGTCTTGATCTTTCACAAAGACAGCTGCATCGTATTCACCGTCGATCACTTGCTGCTCCACTTTTGCAGTTTCTTCTTTAGGAAACGAAAACTCGATATCACTTGTTGATTCAAAAAAGCTTTCCATTTCCGCCTCTGTTTCGTTCAAAATAGCGACTTGCAAAGGTTCGCTCTGGAAAAAAGCTTCTTTAATATCTGACCAGAACATGACACCACTAATGACGGCAACATAAAGGACGATTGAAAAAATAAAAGATTTGGCTTTTACTTTTTGCGTATATAATTGCTTTACAAGCAACCAAAACTTAGACATTCGGTCCACCAACCTTATCTTTGAAGATTTCATCTAACGTTAAATAATCTAAACTGAACTTCTCAATATATTTGCCGTTCGATACAAAGTCAAAAATAGATTGTGCATGTGATTCATCTTCTAATGTTAAGATGAATTGGTCTTTTCCAACCTGAATATCTTTCACTCCATCTAACTTTCCAAGTACTTCTTTTGGTACATCCGTACGAATCGTCAATTTTGTTTTTCCATATTGCTTCTTCAAGTCTAATAAACTACCAGAAAATAAAGAAACTCCTCGTTTTAACAGGCATAGATGATCACAAAGCTCTTCTACATTATCCATTTGGTGACTGGAGAACAGGATGGTCGTACCATTATCCTTTAAATGTAAAATAGCGCTTTTTAAAAGATCTTTATTTACCGGATCTAATCCGCTAAATGGTTCATCTAAAATTAGGAATGCTGGTTGGTGTATAAAGCTTGCTATTAACTGTACTTTTTGTTGGTTTCCTTTTGATAACGTTTCTGCTTTCGATTTTCGTTTGTCCTCTAATTCGAAACGTTCAATCCAATACTCGACTTCTTTACGTAATTCTTTACGATTCTTTCCTCTAAGCTCTCCAAAGAAATAAAGCTGATCTTCCACCGTCATAGAAGGAAAAATCCCTCGTTCCTCTGGTAAATAACCTAAAAGGTCTCGGTTAATCGAATTAATTGGTGTTCCGTTCCACATAATAGTCCCTTCTGTTGTTTCCTGAAGGTCAAGAATCATACGAAAGGTAGTTGTTTTTCCAGCACCATTTTGTCCAATCAATCCAAAAATCTCCCCTTTTTCAATTGTAAAGGTTAGATTATCGACGGCTACAAAGTTTTGGTATCTCTTTGTTACTTGGTTAATAGATAATGTCATATGCATGCTCCTATCTAGTATTCTTTCTAGTAACCATATACGTAAAGGATGAAAGAATGTTTCATTTTTTTTGTAACGTTTTCCTTGGTTGGTCGTCAAATCCAATGAAATGAATGGAAAGAAAAGGAGCGAGACGATGAAAAAACTAGGTATATTTACAGCAGCGATCCTTGTGGCAGGATTTGTTTTTCAACAGCCTATTGCAAACGCGCAAAGTGAGGAAGAAACGACGGTGGAGCAAAATGACACATCTAACTTTATGATGTCTACTGGAGTAATCAAAGAAATTGAAACGAAGAATGACGTAGTGACACTGACAGTGGAAACAGAAGCAAAAGAACCACAAACGACCATTTTCACAATCAATAACGAGACACTTGCATTTAACAGCGGAACAACAAAAGCAATTCAAAAAGAAGCATTCCAAAAGGGGCAACGCATAGACGCATACTATGATAAAAACAAGCCAATGATTATGATATATCCAGCACAAATATCGCCAGAACTAGTAATTGTCCATGACGATGAAAAGATGGGTTCTGTTAAAGTATCTAAGTTTGATGATGAGTTTTTAAGTTTAGATAACGAACTAAAGCTAAACATTGGAGAAGAAACACTTTTAGTAAATGAAAAAGGCGAGGAGCTTGAACAAGCCGATTTAAATGGAAAAGAGCTAGTTGTTTTTTATACGATTTCAACTAGAAGTATTCCTGCTCAAACGACACCAAGTAAGATCATAGCAATTGGCGATCTTTCAACACAGGACACAACGAATTTCATGAAATCCTCTGGGAAGATAAAAGATGTGGCTTCAAAAGATGGGAAAGTAACGCTCACAGTAGAAACGGAAGAAAAAGAACCACAAACGACTATTTTCACAATCAATAACGAAACACTCGCATTTAACAGCGGAACAACAAAAGCAGTTCAAAAAGAATCATTTCAAAAAGGGCAACGCATAGACGCATACTATGATAAAAACAAGCCAATGATATTAATTTATCCTGCACAAATTACTCCGGAGTTAGTAATTGTCCATGACGAAGATAAGATGGGTTCTGTCAAAGTATCTAAGTTTGACGATGAGTTTTTAAGTTTAGATAACGAACTAAAGCTAAACATTGGAGAAGAAACAATTTTAGTTAATGAAAAAGGCGAGGAAATTGAACAAGCTGATTTAAAGGGAAAAGAGCTAGTTGTATTTTATACAATTACAACAATGAGTATTCCAGCACAAACGTCACCAACTAAAATTATTGCGATCAATAGTCTTTCACCAGAAATGAAGGAAATTCAAACAATTATTGAAAACGACAATTTTATACAAAATGGAACAAAAATGATTCCATTGCAAAAAGTAGCAGAGCAACTTGGCTATGAAGTGTTAACTTATTCAAAGCGTTATGGCACATTCTTAAAACTAGGGAATAGTTCCCTAATCATTACAGTTGGTGATAAAACGTACAGCTATAATCGTAGTTTACGACAATTTGCAGAAAACCCAGTATTAAAAAACGATAAAACCTATGTATCAGAAGACATTTTAGAAGTGTTGAATCCTTAAATTGTCATTTAACTTCAAAGGAACGCCCCTTTTGACTAAAAGGGGCGTTTTATTTCAATATAAAAATCTCCATAAATAGAAAGTCGCATACGCTTCCCAGCCTTTCCAAGGTAATGCTAATTGTTGTATTACATCCTTTGTAGGCTTTTGATCCGAACCGATCACATGCTTGATTGCATTATGGAGACCCACATCATCTATCGGAAAGGCATCCGGAAATCTTAAACAGCGCATTAATACATAGTTGGCTGTCCATGGTCCGATTCCTCGTATTTTCGTTAATATTTTTTCTGCTTTTTTCACATCATTTGTTTCTAACAACATTTCTTTCGTAAGTAATCCTCTGTCTATTTGAGTAGCTACGTCTATTAAATATTCACATTTTTTTACGGTCATTTTTAATTCTACTAATTCTTCTACAGTAAGCTTCGCAAGATCCCGCGCTGTTGGAAATAGCCAGTACATTTCGCCCTCAAATTCCATTGAATGCCCAAACTTTTCAACGAGGCGTCTTTTCAGTGTGTATGCATATGTCAGATTAATTTGTTGACCTAACACCCCCCAAGCTATTGCTTCAAACAAATCTGGAATACCCATAATACGTAATCCTTTAAATTGTAAAACTGCTTCATTAAGCATTGAATCCTTCGTGGCCATCTCATAAAAGGGGCTTATATTTGTTTCTAAATCAAACCATTCAATGATGTATGCGACAACTTGCTCACGAACTCTCTTGCTTGAGGGTCTTGTATTACCTAAAAACTCAATGAGTAATGTATGTTCAGCCTGTTCCCCAATCTCTACTAGTATTATATATTCATCGATAGTAATAGCTTTTCTTATTTTATTATCATGAATTCGAAACAGGCATTCATTTGTAGAGCGAGACAGGTAGTTAAGATTTTGCATAAAACTAAACTCTGCGGGAGTATTTAATAAAATTACTTCCTCTTTTTCTTCCCATAACATGCGCCAACACCCCTTTGTTTCTTTATTATAAACATAAAAAATTTCGTTATCTTGCTATTACGTTTCAAAAACTGCAATTAATTTGTAAATAAAAGTATACTTAAATAAATGGAGGGGTGGCACAGTGAACAATGAACAATGGCAAGCAATCATTCAAAACGATAAAAACTATGATGGTTTGTTTTATTACGCCGTAAAATCTACTGGAATATTTTGTAGACCTTCTTGTAAATCACGACCGCCCAAAAAAGAAAATGTCCGAATTTATTCGGAAGTGAAGGAAGCGTTACAGGAGGGGTTTAGACCATGTAAACGATGTAAACCAACTGGATTACGATTACCTGACGAAGAATGGATGACACAAATTAAAGCATATATAGATAATCACTATAACGAGTCGCTCACACTGCATACACTAGCAGATATAGGTCATGGAAGTCCCTATCATCTGCAAAGAACGTTTAAGAAAGTTTTAGGTATATCGCCTATGGAGTACATGCAACAGATTCGGATCAATAAAGCAAAAGAATATCTGGTTACTACAAACAAGCCAATGGTGGAAATAGGCGCAGCCATTGGTATGTCTAATATACCTTATTTCATCACAGTTTTTAAAAAGGTGACTGGATTAACGCCATTTCAATACAGAAAAAAGGAGAGTCCTCCCAATGAATAAAATATATTGGACACTTTTCATTCATAACGAATGGAGACTTTATATGGCTGCAACAGAAAATGGATTAAGCTACATAGGTTCGCAAGGTAAACCTTATGAAGAAATGGAAGCGTGGTTGGCAAAGCGTTTTCCAAAATTGGAATTAGTGGAGGACGAAAAAGCTTTAACTCCCTATATGAACGAATTGAAAGAGTATCTTGATGGTAGTCGCCGTGAATTTGCAATGCCAGTCGATTTAAAAGGGACAGCATTCCAATTAGCCATATGGGATGCACTTACGAAAATACCATACGGTGAAAAGAAATCTTATTCCCAAATTGCGGAACTCATAAATAATCCAGCAGCCGTTCGAGCGGTTGGAGCTGCGATCGGTGCAAATCCTATACTTATCACCATTCCATGTCACCGTGTAGTAGCAAAAAGCGGGGCGTTAACCGGTTACCGTGGGGGACTAGAAATGAAAGAAAAACTATTAACATTAGAAATGGGAGAAAGATAAATTGATAACGAAGCTAATCAAAGAAGCGTATCCAATGGATTTATTGCTCCTCGCAGACCCTTCTGAAAAACTTGTAAAACAGTATGTAGGAAAGGGAGAATGCTATATTGCGCAAATCAATGAAGAAACAGTAGGCGTGTGTCCTACTACCAACAAGGCCTGACACAGTAGAGCTTGTAAATATTGCAGTTGCAGAACATTATCACGGGCAAGGAATCGGCAAGACACTTGTACGAGATGCCATTCAAAAAGCAAAGCAATATGGTTATAAAATAATCGAAGTAGGGACAGGCAACTCAAGCATTGGTCAGCTTGCGTTGTATCAAAAATGTGGATTTAGAATCACCGGTGTGGATAAAGACTTTTTCAAAATACATTACGATGAAGAGATTGTGGAAAACGGAATAGTTTGTGTCGATATGATACGACTGGCGCAGCAGCTATAAAAATACCAAGGAAATCAAGCTTTCCTTGGTATTTTCAATGAACTGGACAATCGCTTAAAAGAGTTGGACAATCCCTCCGAAAACCTGGACAATCTTTTATGAAAGTTGGACAATCTCCGCGGAAACTTGGACAATCTTTTCTAAGTTGGACAATCCCTCCAAATACCTGGACAATCTTTTATGAAAGTTGGACGATCTCCGCGAAGAGTTGGACAATCTTTTATGAGTTGGACAATCTCTTCGAAAAGCTGGACAATCTTTTATAGGTTGGACAATCCCTCCGAATACCTAGACAATCTTTTATGAAAGTTGGACGATCTCCGCGAAGAGCTGGACAATCTTTTCTAAGTTGGACGATCTCCACGAAAAGCTGGACAATCTTTTATGAAAGTTGGACGATCTCCGCGGAAACTTGGACAATCTTTTCTAAGTTGGACAATCTCCGCGGAAACTTGGACAATCTTTTCTAAGTTGGACAATCTCTCGGAAAAGCTGGACAATCTGTCTCCAAGTTTGGACAATCTCTTCTTTAATCAATTAATTGGTATGTAAAACCTCTATCATTTTTCTTAACTCCTCAGCGGGTATTTGACCAGGAGCGGATGCTTCCAATCCAGACCCAAATGTTGCGTCAGAGCCAAAGACTTGTCCTGCTATTCGACTGACAACTCCTGTAGAAGCCATGGACATCGTAATAATTGGCCGATCTGCATGGAGTGTTTTCATTGTATAGGTGGCATCGAGTAAAGTCAGTACATCCGTTGGAATTTTAGGCATCACGGCAATTTTCGGGATATGCGCACCGAGCTCTTGCATTCTTCGAAGACGCCATACTATTTCTTCTTTAGCTGGGGTTTTTTCGAAGTCATGATTGGACATTACAACATAAATGTCATTAGCATGGGCTACTTCCACGATTTCTCTTACATTAGAAGAAAATAGTTCCACATCTATTAAATCGATTGCTTTTGTTCGAATAACATTTTCTAGAAGCTCTTTATAATAAGCAACATCTATTATTTTATTGCCACCTTCCCGGTGACTTCTAAAGGTGAATAAAAGGGGGATAGGGAATAATGCATCGCGAATAGTGGAAGCTGTCTTTTTCACTACCTCTAAATTTTCAATTTCCTCTAACATGTCCGCGCGCCATTCCACAATATCTGGGGCTGCTTGCTTGATTGTTTTTATTTCTAAAAGAAGCTGTTCTTCATTTCTTCCCATAAGTGGCACAATAATTTTCGGAACACCTTCACCGATATGAGTATCTCGAATAGAAACAATTTTCATAAAATAGTCTCCCCTTCAATCGTATTTTACGTTATATTAACATACAAAGGTGAAGAGGAGGAGAGTAAGTTGAAATTTCAGAGATATGAAAATGCACAAGATTTTGCAAGAGTAGCCACCCCTTTTTTAGAAAAAAACGAAGATAAGTTCAGTTTATTTCTAGGAGTACTACAAGCGATAAAAGAGGGAAAATACGAGGATCCATATATGGCCACGATTGAAGAAGAAGGCGAATTACTGGCTCTTTTCCAAATGACTCCGCCACATCCAATCAATATCATTTTCATCAATGAAAATCGAATGAAAGAATGTATCGATCTTAGTATTGATGAGCTAATCCGGCAATCTATTTCTATCAACTCTATTATTAGTGTAAAAGAATGGGCATATGCTTTTGTGCAAAGTTGGAAAGAGAAAACAGGAGAAAGCTTTTCCGTTTTAATGGATCAAGGACTTTACCGTTTAGACCAAATAGATGAATCGCTTGAAACGAGCCCAGGTACATGGCGTTACGCGACAAATGAAGACGCACTGCTTATTGAAAAATGGTATGGCCAATTCGAAGAGGATACAAAACTTCCAAAAACTGCACCAGTGGAAATAAAAAAACGCGTAAAAGTGATGCTAGACGCAAAGGAAGTATTCTTATGGGAAAATGAAGGACAAATTGTATCTATGATGAAAAAAGCAAGACCAACTGCAAATGGTGTCACCGTTTCTCTCGTATTCACACCAAAAGAGGAGCGGAAAAAAGGATATGCCCGGACAATGGTAGCAGCCGGAAGCAAGGAACTACTAAAAGAATTTCAATTTTGCGTGCTCTACACAGATATGCTGAATCCAACGTCGAACAAGATTTATCAAGAGATTGGCTATAAAAAATTGATAGATTCTGTGCATCTGGGATTTGAACCACAATAAAAAATACACACTGAATTTTGGAGGAAACTTGAAATAGCCCTTTGCTAGAGCAAAGAGCTATTTTTTCAAACCATACTTTTATTCGCGACAGTAATTTTCCCATTATCAGAAGAAAGTCGAACTGTATTTGCTCCATTTCCAAACACCGTACGAGAATTCTTTTCACCAAATACACTAACTCGCCCGTGATCTGTTTTAGCATGTATCGATACATCAGTTGGCTTGTTCTCTGTTTCCACCAAGATGCTACCATTATCTGTTTCTAATTGAATCATGCGGTCAAGAGTTGATGTTAGAAGTGTAATACGTCCATTGTCTGTTTTTCCAATAATATGTCCGTTTACATAATCCATGATGATTCGCCCGTTATCTGTTTCTGTAATAACTTTTTCAGCATCGACATTACGTAATTCAATTCGGCCGTTATCTGTTTGAGTAGAAAGCTTATCGACTTGTACTTTATCAATCTCAATACGTCCATTATCTGTTTCTACTTCTAAAACTGTAGCGGCAAATTCTTTTAAACCAATGCTGCCATTATCAGACGTTGCTTTGATCGCTTTACCAAGCATTTTTTCTGCCCGAATACGGCCATTGTCAGTTTTCATGGTGATTGTTGTGTACAGTTTTTTAGGTAAGGCCACATTTACTTTCATCTCTTTAATAAGGAAGATAAAACTAAAAAACTGGAATTTTTTCGGTTTTAATTGAATTGATAAAGTATCGTTCAAGACTTCTGCAGTTAATATGAGCTTTTCATTTTCTCCTACTAGCTCAATAATCGTTTCATCTGTGTCAGAAGGGAACACATTAAGAGAGCCATAGTCAATTTTCATCGTAACGTTGGAAAAGTTAGACTGTGGAATTCTTGTTACTTTATTTTCAGTCGTCATTTTTTCTTGAATCGGAAACTCCACTAATTCTTGTGCAATCTCTTTCGGAGAACCGAGTGATGCAGCAATATCGCTATCCGTTTTTCCATCCTCGCGCCCGTTTATAAAATACTCTTTTATATCAGAAAGGATATCGTTTCGTTCTTCAGCTGAAAGTCCCGTCAACGCAAGTTCCAATTCATGTAAAAACTGTTGTTCAGTCATTTTTTGCACCCTCTTCGATTAGATTATTGACCCCGTTCGTGAAGCTTTTCCATTCGTTCAATTGCTCATGTAGGTATGTTCTACCAAGTTCAGTTAGCTTGTAATATTTACGCGGCGGACCTTCTGTTGATTCCTGCAAATATGTGGTGAAATATCCTTCCTTCGTTAAGCGTCTTAATAGGGGATAAACGGACCCTTCCGAAATGGAAATTTGGTCGGATATTTTTTGGACAAGCTCATAACCATATCGATCTTGTTTATCCAGTAATACAAGTACGCAAAGATTCAGCACACCTTTTTTAAATTGAATATTCACTTCTAATTCACTCCTTTCACTACTGTTCAATGAATAGTACCTTTGAGAACAATATATCACATGGTATTATCCTATGCAAGGTACTGAATAAAATATTCTTTATCAGTTATAATCAAAGTAATGAAAGGATGAGAAATAATGAACCCTTTTACAGAAAGAGTTATTGAAATTATACAAGCAATACCACAAGGAAAAGTGATGACATATGGTCAAATTGCAAAAGAAGCTGGCAGCCCAAGAGGGGCAAGACAGGTCGTTAGAATACTCCACACGATGAGTGCAAAACATAACCTGCCATGGCATCGAGTAATCAATATTAAAGGAGAAATCGCTATTCCGGATGAAGAAACTGCTTATTCACAACGTGCGATGTTAGAAGCAGAAGGCGTTTTCTTTCGCTCGAATGGATTTGTGGATCTTAATAAATCAAGACATGTACCTGAAATTAATGATGTAGATTTAATTTAACTTTATTCATTCTGCGTAAGGGTGCAGAATGAATAAAGTTAAAGCCTCCGGCGGATGTCACAGATTTTGAAAGGAGTTAATCGTACGAGTACGATTCAAAATCTGGACGCAAATACGCCAAGGCGAATTTGATGAAAGAAAAGAGGAAAAGAAAATGTTCAAATGGCAAGGCGCGGCAGGTATTTGTATAAATGAAAATAATGAAATATTAATGGTTCTTCAAGCAGCTCCAGATGAAGAAAAGAAATGGACCGTTCCATCGGGGACAGTAGAAGAAGGAGAAACATTTGAACAATGCTGTATAAGAGAGTTCTCAGAAGAAACTGGTTTTACAGTTGGTACTACTGAAAATATACATACGAAAAGTGGCGTCATCAGCGAACATGGAATTTCTTATCATGTAGAATATTTTTTAGTAAGTATAGTAAGTGGAGAAATAGCGCTTCAAGATCCAGATGAATTCATCCATGAAATCGCTTGGAAGTCCTTGGAGGAGATTGCAGAACTTCCATTAGCTTATCCAGAAGATATCCACATACTTGAGCAAGTTTTAAAAAATAGAAACTAGTAGTTTCTTAAAAACGTATAGATAAAAGAGGTGACAAAGATGCCAAATCTTTTAATCGTTTTAGTAGCGGTAGCACTCTTCTTCGTAGTTAACTATTTTTTAACAAGAGATAGGAAAAAACTGAAAAGGTATCGAGAAGAATGGGATACGGGGAAGTTTATTAGACAAAATGAAGCAACAGAATCCATTTCGTCCTACTGGTTAAACAAAAAGAATAGCAAAGCAAGTTACGATGGGGTAGACCAATTAACATGGAATGATTTATCGATGGATAAGGTTTTCCAAAAGCTCAATTACACACAAACCACTGTGGGCTCGGAATATTTATTTAATCAGCTACGTGAAATCAATCCATCACTTGAAAAGAAAGAAGAAGATGAGCATCTATACACAGTAGTTGCTAGCAACCAGGGATTAAGGGAAAAAATCCTTCTTTTACTTTCTGGACTTGGAAAACGAGATTTTACGAATTCTACCTCGTTTTTTTATGACATAAATAGTAAGAAAGTAAGGAATGGATTCGTCTACTATCTTCTTGCTTTTTTGCCGATAGCTTCTATTGCTTTATTATTTTTCAATTTGAAATGGGGACTTTTTTGTTTACTAGCGTCCTTTTTAATCAATACCATCATTTATTACCGAAATAAAAGTATGTTGGAGTACGATTTGGTATCCGTTACCTATATTGCTTCCATCATTCATACAGGAAAACGTTTTTCTTCTGTTAATCAGTCAGAATTTAATTCTTACGAAAATAGATTTAAGGACAATATGAAACCGTTAAAAAAGGTTTTGTTTCTCAGTAATATTTCTTCCCTTGGGAACAAAGGTGGAGGAGAATTCGATGTTATTTTCGAGTATATTCGAATATTATTTTTGCTCGATTTTATTTCCTATAACAAAATTGTCAAAACGATTTCAGACCATCAAAAGGAATATCATGAAGTATGGCAACTGATTGGTAAACTGGATGCTGCAATCGCGGTTGCATTTTACCGAAAATCGCTTGGTACATATTGCACACCTAAATTCGTAGATAAAGAAGAATTATTATTCGAGAACATGGCACATCCACTTATCCACAACCCGGTAACAAACACATCGGCACTTGGTAAAAGTACGCTTGTAACTGGATCAAATGCTTCTGGGAAATCTACTTACATTAAAGCAATCGCGATTAATGCGATTCTTGCACAAACGATTAACACGGTAATAGCAGAAAAGTGGATCATGAAACCAAGTTATATCGCAACATCCATGGCCATTCAGGACAATGTGTTAGATGGAGATAGTTATTTCATAGCAGAAATTAAATCACTTAAACGAATTGTGCGATTAATAGAAGAAGGTAAACCATGTATATCCTTCGTGGATGAAATACTAAAAGGAACGAATACAGTGGAACGTATCGCGGCCTCTGCTGCTATGATGGAATGGCTTTCGTCGAATAAAGGAATGAATATTATTGCATCTCATGATATAGAACTAACGGAAATTGCGAGTCATGTGTATACGAATTATCATTTCAGAGAATCTATCGAAAATGGAGAAGTACAATTTGACTACACCATTCATCCAGGTCCTTCCAACACAAGGAATGCCATTAAACTTCTAGAAGTACTTGGTTATCCACAAACTATTACAGAAAAGGCGAATAAGCTAGCTGAAAATTTTGTGGAAAAGAAAGAATGGGAAGAGATCAGTGAACAGATTGAAAATTCTAAGAAACCAAGATTAATTGGGAATAATGTTACATACACAAAAGACTAAAAGGCATAATTCGCCTTTTAGCTTTTTGTGTAAATATGAACAGCATCTCTTAAAAATACTGCCGCACCAGGCTGTATCTTATCGTAGTAAGCAGTAAATCGTTCATCATCCACATACATTTGTGCGACACCGGCATGGGCTTCTTTCGTGTATTGATCCCAGTAAAAGCTCAGCCATTGTCGGTGCAAATCTGCTGTCTTTTGTGCAAGTTCTCCTGCCGGATCACCTGTTACCATTGCTGCTTTTAAATTCAAAGCTAGTTGTTCTTCTAACTTTGTCACTTCTTCATACTGTGCTTGTGTCATTCCTTTTACTTTAGCATTTGATTTATTCACAGTATCCTCGCCATATTTTTCGCGAATTTCTTTGCCATATTTTTGCTCGTTATCATCCACAAGCTTTTGTTTAAAGCCTTCAAATTTTTCTTTGTCCGTCATGATTATCTTCCTTTCTGTTAGTTGTATGGATTTATCCACATTCTCGATTAATAAATCTAATTGCGCTCTTTTTTCCAGTAGTTTTTCTCGATGTTCCTTTAAAGCAGTTGCCCCGTCGAAGTCTTCTGAAGTCATTATTTCTTTAATGCTATCCAAATTAACCCCAAGCTCTCGGTAAAACAAAATTTGCTGCAGTCGATCTACCTCTGCAGAACCGTAAATGCGATACCCTGATGAATTGATACGTGCGGGTTTTAGTAAGCTGATTTCATCATAGTAGCGAAGTGTCCGTGTGCTTATTCCAGCTAGTTGACCAAGCTTTTGTACGGTATATTCCATATCATCACCTCCTAATATCTACAGTCTAAACCTTGACGTTGCGTAAAGGTCAAGTCGAAATTTAAAAAAGACCAATTCAATCAATCTTTTTAAAATGTTGCCGACAGATTGTTTTCATAGTAAATTTCAGTAGAGAGTTAAAGAAAAGCAAAGGGGATTAGAAAATGACAACAATCGGTTTTATAAGACATGGTGTAACAGCATGGAATAAAGAAGGACGAGCTCAAGGAAGCACAGATGTGCCGCTTGATGAAGAAGGTATCCAAATGGCTGAACGTGTTGCTAATAGAATGGAACATGAAGAATGGGATATCATTTATACAAGTCCTTTAATTCGTGCAAAAAGAACGGCAGAAATTATTGCTGAAAAGCAGGCAACACTTCCATTTTATATAGATAAGCGTTTAGGTGAGATTGGTGGAGGAATCATTGAAGGTACTACGGAAGCAGAACGTGTAGCGAAGTGGGGTTTAGAATGGAGAAAGCAAGATATGGGTTTTGAACCAGAGGAAATGATTATTTCTAGAGGGATATCCTTTATCGAAGATGTGAAAGAAGCACATCCTGGTAAACGAGTTTTAGTCGTGAGTCATGGTGGGTTTATCGGAAGGCTTCTAAAGGTATTAGTTCCCCATGGAGATTTTGAAAACGATATAGGCAACACTTCTGTTACCGTAGTAGAGCTTCAAGATAGTAAAAATTTATGTCATCTATTTAACTGTACAAAACACTTAGAAACGAGAGAAGTCTAATGCACAAAAATGCAGATTATTATATACAACATCTAGGTTTAGAGGCACATCCGGAAGGTGGCTACTATAAAAGTACATATGCTTCTGAAGAGACATACAATGTTTTTGGAAAGACGCGAAAACAGTACACGAGTATTTATTTTTTATTAGGGGAAGGCGATGTATCACATTTTCACCGACTGAAATCGGATGAATTATGGTATTTCCATGGTGGCAGTTCGCTAATTGTACATGTGATTGATGAAGAAGGGAATTATGTGGAGCATAAGCTAGGTCTAGATATTGAAAATGGAGAATCTCCTCAAGTGCTTGTTCCTCGTAATTCTATATTTGGATCATCAGTTGTGGCTAATGGAGCGTTTTCGCTCGTTGGATGTATGGTGTCTCCTGGTTTTGATTTTGAGGACTTTGAGCTTTTTACGCAAAGTGAATTACTAGCAAAATATCCAAAACATGAGCAGATTATTCGAAAGATGGCTTATGAGAAATTATAAAATGATGACTAATTGTTATGAAAATACCGTTGGAGTGCGATTGTACCCCAGCGGCATTTTACTTTTACTGATTCAGTTTAATATATTTTTCTCCAAGTACTTCTTCTACGACATAGCTATCGGCAGCCAATTCTTTTTCCACAAAAGCTGCCACATCTTTTGGTGCTACATTATAAAGATCTTCGATTTCACGAGAGAATAATAGTCCTTCTTTTTGAAGAATATGTTGTAATGTATCGACCATTTTTGGTTGTATATTTTCTTCCGGCAATATTTGCTTTAACGCCTGCACGTAATTATCATATGGGCGAGCTCCTACAACTTTTACTCCTTTTTGTTCTTCGTTTAAGAAAATGATTGTTGGGAAGCCACGAACTCCCAGTCTTCCTGCCATGATGAAATCTTCTTGCAAACTTTCTTGTGCAGCTGGCAGATGTGATTCTTTTACGATTTCTTCCCCGTTTAACCCGATGCTGTTAACAATTTCTATTAATAATTGGTCATTACTAATATTTTTATTGAATGGGAAAACGGCTTCTCTTGCTTTTCTCAAAAAGACAGGAGCTAAGCTAGCGTCTTTTTGTTGTACTACTTTATATACACGGGATGGGATATAAGATGAAGTGACTGGATCCTCGAACCAGAAACTACCATCGATTGGCATGCGTGTATGGTCACCTACTTCTCGCCAGTGCCCTGCTACGTCCCCAGGTCCGGAAATTCCATTAGATACATCGGCAAATCCGTCCCATTTTTCAAGTAAACCACCCATTAATGTATGCAGATTGACATACTGACCATACTCTTCCAAAAATTTACGTAATGTCGGTTCTAATGCCCAGCAATGCGAGCAAATCGGATCGGTTACATAATAAAGATCGATTTTTTTAGTTGGAGCAGTTAAATCGATTAGCTCCATTTCGGAATTTCCTTCTCCTGCTGGTCCACAAATACCTGTTTCTAAATCACACATCATTGAATTATTGTTCGTCATGTTATTTCTCCTTTTCTAGTGTAATATGTTGTTTTGCCCAAGCGTGTACCGGTTTGAGTGCTTCTGCAAGTTCCTGTCCGGCCACTGATAAATGGTAAGAAATTTGGACAGATGGCTCCACCATCGTTTTTTTCTCCACTAACCCGTGTTCTGCAAGTTCTGTTAACTTAAGTGACAATGCACGAGGGGTGATGTCATTTAAATCCTTTTTCATATCTGAGAAATGGGCACAATAATTGGGACAGTTAAATAAATAATGAATAATTAAACCGTTCCAGCGGCGGCCAAGTATTTCAAAAGATGATTCTAAATATGGACAAATTTTCATTGTATTCATCCCTCTTTTCTATTTTATTATAATTGGTATAAAAAATATATCAAGTATAAAAATTATATTTAAAATAAAAAAGGTATAAAGGGAAAGACTATAGAATGGGAAAGAAGGGAAAACCAATAGGAAGGAGGGTTCTTGAATGACTAAAAAAGTTGGAATCATTTTCTTATTATTTATTATTATCTCGGTTATTGTGATGGTGATGGAAGATAAAAACGAAACGATAGATAAAGATGTTCAGCCTAAGGAAGAAGGAGCACTACCAGAGGCAGAATCACTTGTTGAACTTGTCTTTGAGCTTGCTTCAAAAGGTCAAGTATTAGATGTACCGTTTATCGCAGGAGAAACGGGTATACAGGAAGTGTATGAGTTATGGGGTGAATCTGCGAGTAAAAGTGAGCTTTCTACAGCTATATATGAAGAGTATCCATCTAAAAAAGCAACGATTGGTCACCAGTCCGATATCGTGTTTGATATAAGAACTTACACCGAAGCTATCCAGCAAATAAGCTTAAAGGATATTGAAAAGGTAAAAGGGGAAGAGGATGCAATAAAATATGATGAGTTGGGCCAACTAATACTCGTGTATGAAGTGGAATCTAATTACCAACTTAAGTGGATCATTCAAAAACCAACAGAAAATGAAGCTAATCCAAAGGTCGATCATATATCTGTTGTTACAGATCCTGTAGAAGTTACGGAACAAGTCAATCCCTTGATAGGTGAGATGACTCTACGAGAAAAAATAGGGCAAATGATTTTTGCGGGAGTGAAAGGAACGGGCCTTTCTGAAGAGACAAAGCAATTAGTTTCTTCAGACAAAGTAGGTGGGCTCATTTTTTTCAAAAATAATTTAAAAGATGTAAAGGAAGCAGTCGCATTATTAAACGCAATCAAAAAAGAAAGTGAAGATGAAAAGTTCCCATTATTTTTAGGCGTCGATCAAGAAGGTGGTAGAATTTCAAGATTACCAGGACTGAGTAAATTACCAACTAATAAGGAAATTGGGAAACTAAATGATTCTTCGTATTCTTATAAAATAGGTGCTCATTTAGGAGAAGAAATGAAGGCTTTTGGTTTTAATGTGGACTTTGCGCCTGTATTGGATGTGAATAGTAATCCTAAAAATCCAGTGATTGGTGATCGTTCATTTGGGAATAATGTGGATATTGTCAGCGAACTGGGTGTTCAGACGATGAAAGGCATTCAAAGTCAAAATATTATCTCTGTTGTAAAGCATTTTCCAGGACATGGAGACACGGATGTAGATTCCCATCTAGAGCTACCGATTATAGAAAAAAGTTTGGAGGATTTACAGAAGCTTGAATTAATCCCGTTTAAACGAGCAATGGAAGAAGGTGCAGATGTCATAATGGTTGCTCATATTTTATTGCCAAAACTTGACCCTTCGTTCCCATCATCTATATCGCATGAAATTATTACTACGCTATTAAGAGACCAGCTACAGTTTGACGGCGTTATCATGACGGACGACATGACGATGAACGCAATCACCCACAACTATGAAATCGGTGAAGCAGCCGTCCGAGCAGTAACAGCTGGAAACGATATTGTGTTAATTGCACATGATTATAACAATGTTCTAAAAGCGATAAATGCAATTGAAGCATCAGTAAAAGACGGGAAGATCTCAGAGGAAAGAATAAATGAAAGTGTACACCGCATTCTTGCGCTAAAAGAAAACTATAAGTTAACTAATAAGGAAGTAACGACAGTCAACATACAGCAACTAAATGAAGCTATAGAACAATTATCGATTAAATAAGGAGATGGGTAGGATGATCATTCAAGTGAATCAAGCGGAAGTAGCATATAAAGAAGAGGGAACAGGAGAACCGATTTTACTTATTCATGGATTTTGTGGTAGCTCTGATTACTGGAGTAATCTTATCCATGAACTTGCCAAAACGTATCGAGTCATTGCATTAGATTTACCAGGTCACGGGGATTCATCAGTGCAGGAAAATATAAACGGAATAGATCAGTATGCTACTTTTATAAGAGATTTTATAGACGAACTAAAAATCGATCGAGTAACAATGTTTGGTCATTCGCTAGGAGGTTATATAACGGTTGCATTTGCTGAGATGTATAGTGATCGACTAAAAGGTTTCTCTTTAATCCATTCTACAGCCTATCCAGATACGGAAGAAGCAAGAAAAGGAAGAGACGCTTCTGCAGACAAAATAGAAACAGCGGGAATGGAAGCATTTATAGAAGGATTAGTTCCTAAATTATTTTCACCTAAACATTTGGAGAGTCATCATAAAGAAATGAGAGAAGTGAAAAATATCGGCTATTCGACATCTCCTGCTGGAGCAAAAAATGCCCTTACTGCTATGAAAAATCGAATAGATCGCCGAAAAGTTATAGAAACTACGAATGTCCCAGTGCTATTAATAGCTGGAGAAGAGGATCAATTGATACCTTCAGAGAAAGTCTTTACGGCAAAGGGGCAACATATAAAACAAATCTTACTAAAAGATGTTGGTCATATGAGTATGTACGAAGCACCTCAAGAATTAATACAAGAAATCTTGGAATTTAAGTGAAGTAATTAGGCGAGCACGTCGCTCGCCCGCTATAAAGCTTACACTGTTTTAAATTCCGTTTTTCTTTAAGCTAATATATAAAGAGCCATTCGTTTGAAGTTGAGCGTAAAATACATCACTGATAGATTCAACTCCGTGTTTACGGAGTTTTTTCATTACCCAATCCTCTGTTAAGTCAAGCTCCTTTAAGTTTTTTTGAACAATTTTTCCGTCAGAGATAATTTCAGAAGGCATAAAGGCGGGAAGCGATACATCTGCTTTAACGTCTAGTTTTGTAGCTTCTTGTTGCGCTACTTTCTTAAAAACACTCAATTCTCCATTGGTCTCGAGAACGGCATAATGGACCTCTTGAATAGAGAAGATAGATTGCTCTCTTAACATCATTAACACATCATCCATATGTAGGCGAGAAGATTTTAATGATTTGACGGAAATCTCTCCATCTTTAATAATAATGGTCGGCTCGTCGTCGATTAACACACGTAATTTTGTAGACTTTAAGGAAATGTAACTCATAAATAATGTGAGAAGAGTCCACCATACTATTGAAACAAGACCATCAAGAAAAGGAGTTTCTTTTTGCGAAGCGATTTCTGCAGCGATGGATCCGATTGAAATGCCTGTAATGTAGTGGAAAAATGTAAGCTGGCTAAGCTGTTTCTTGCCTAAAATACGTGCCAACACTAATAATGCTGCAAAGGAAATAGTAGTCCTAATAATCATTTCCCAAAAGTTCAATTCGAAAAATGTATCCATTTTCTATTCAAACTCCCCTATAAAATAACTTTTTGTTAGTATGACCTACAAGCTTGTAACTATCCCTAAAACAAAAACTTAATCATATTGTCAGAATTTGCGATATAATAACTTTAATGACGTTATTTCGAGAGTAGAAAGAGTGTGATATATAAAATGACGACCGGAACTGTTTCGAGTAGATTAAGTAATCCAGTTTATCCCATTATGTTTGCTATTGGTCTTTGCCATTTATTTAATGATTCGCTTCAAGCTGTTATTCCTGCGATGTTCCCCGTATTAGCCAAGGAGATTGGTTTAACTTTTACCCAGTTAGGTTTAATTTCTTTTGTGTTGAATATTGTAGCGTCTGTATTACAGCCTGTTGTGGGCTTTATAAGCGATAAGAAACCGATGCCTTACGCACTTCCGCTGGGGATGACGAGTTCTTTTCTCGGCATGGCTGGTCTTGCGTTCGCACCTGAATATTGGATGATTTTAGTTTCTGTCATTTTTTTAGGGCTAGGTTCAGCCGTTTTTCATCCAGAAGGTTCTCGAGTTTCTTTTATGGCGGCAGGAACTAAAAGAGGGTTATCTCAATCGATTTATCAAGTAGGTGGAAATTCTGGACAAGCGCTTGCACCTTTAATAAGTGCATTTATCCTTGTGCCACTTGGTCAAAAAGGAGCTGCTCTGTTTTTAGTCGTTGCAGCAGTTGGGATTTTTATCTTATCCAAAATTTCAACTTGGTATAAAAAGCAACTAGAGGAAGAAAAAACAGCGAAAAAGAAAAGAGCGCTACTTTCATCGCTACCAACCCTTACAAAAAAACAAGTAGGAATTGCATTGACACTTTTAATGATTATTATTTTTGCAAGATCATTTTATGTGACGAATATGACAAATTTCTACATTTTCCACTTAATGGATAAATACGGTTTTACAATTCAAAAAGGGCAATTGTTTATATTTATTTTCCTTGCGCTTGGAGCAGTTGGCACGTTTTTTGGAGGACCATGGGCGGATAGATTAGGTAGAAAAAATATTATTTTGCTTTCGGTGCTTGTCCCGATTCCACTAGCGCTATTATTGCCGTATGTTCCGATTTGGACGGTTGTCATTTTACTTGTTTTGATTGGTTTTTTCATCATGTTAAGTTTTTCGGTAACTGTTGTGTATGCACAAGAACTTGTACCGAGTAAGATTGGGACAATGGCTGGGTTAACGGTTGGACTTGCATTTGGAATGGGAGCAGTAGGAGCGGTAGTTATCGGTATTTTAATGGACCATGTTGGGGTTAATACTACTATGATTATTGTTTCGACCTTGCCGATTATAGGACTCGTAGCCTTCGCATTACCAAGGGATCGAAAAATTACATTGGAAGGCAAATAAAAATAGTAGCAGACCAACGAACTGTAAGCTTCGATTAAATGGTCGTTAAAGATGAATGGTACAAATAAAAAGCGAGATATTCAACTGAAAAGTAGTTGAATATCTCGCTAAGATTTCTTCGTTTTCTATAACTTTACACTACAGCCATCGGGTACTTGAGATGTATCTGTAACTAAATTATCTTGAATATGAACTTGATGCATTTTGTTATTATGCATAAACTTGAAAATGCCATTGTCAAAATCTGTTCCTATTTCTTTAAAGAAAATGCCTTCTTGGCACATATTTTTAGCACAAGTGAACGAAACTTTATAGGAGTCTCCGTCAGTAACTAAATAGGCACGGACTCCTTTTTCAAAAATGCCTTCTTCTTCATCTTTTACCGAACGTTCCACTGAAACTACGTGGAAGTCGACGAAAGGAATTTCTCTTAATAGAACGTTCATAAAAGAACCTTTTGTGATTTCTTCCCATCTACTCTGAGCAGTTTGTCCAATAATAATTTGTGTTATATTAAGCTGATGAGCGACTTCTTTAATAACTTTCGAAGAAGAACGTTTTTCATTATCACGAATGATAAATTCTTCTACTTCTAATTCTTCTGACAAATTCTTCCAGTCCTCAATATATTTAGATTTCTCAGCGTCGAACGCATCATATGGAAGTGGGTCTACGGTAAGAATATAAAGTGGGCAATCTAGCATACTTGCCATTTTATGTCCTCTTCTTATCAATCGTTCTCCATTTGGGCCGTAGTATACGCAGACTAGTATACTTTCATCCATCCGACCTTTTGTGTGTTTCACGGTTTCTACACCTCGTTTTTTTAATTGTTTTTCATCTATCTACATGCATGTGCTATTCAAAATCTTCTGCCTTATTCACATCAAGTGCAGTGTCTAGTTCTTTCGTGTATAATTTAACATGATATATTCTTTAATATATCCATGTAATCCATCTTTTATATGAAAAGCATACTTAGTGCTTTTCGCTTAAACAGGCAATGTTAAACACCCCAAATTCTTCTGAAGTACTTATAAGGACCTCATATGGATTCCTATTATGATACTAGTTACTGGGATAGTCAAGTATCCCTTTCAAATGAAATAATTCTTTCAAAACTAAAAATTCATACAATATGTTTTGGAAATAGGAGGCTACAATTTGTTTTCAGTTACTTTCGCTATTATTATTCCATTTATAATAGCTGCTCTCGTGCCATTCATCTATAGGCGATTTAAATTATTGCATATCGGATGGTTTGTCATGTTAGTGCCTATAACGTTGTTTGTAATGCTCGCTAGGCTGATTCCCTCGGTAGCGAGCGGTAAAACGTATATCCATACATACAATTGGATACCCTCATTAAACATTAATTTCACTACTTATTTGGACGGTTTAAGTATGATATTAGGATTACTTATTACCGGTGTAGGAAGTTTAGTAATTCTCTATTCTATTTTTTATCTTTCTACGAAAGAATCACTTCAACATTTTTATTGCTATCTTCTATTATTCATGGGTGCCATGCTTGGTGTCGTATTTTCCGATAACTTAATGGTGTTATATGTGTTTTGGGAATTAACAAGCGTTTCTTCTTTCCTATTAATTGCATTCTGGAATCATCGTAAAGCATCAAGACTCGGTGCTCAAAAAGCAATGCTGATTACAGTAAGCGGTGGAATTGCCATGTTTGTTGGCTTCATCATGCTTCACACAATGTCCGGTTCTTTTAGTATACGTGAAATAATAGCAAACGTAGGGGACTTAACGGATCACGCATTATTCATCCCTGCAATGATTTTAGTATTACTTGGGGCATTCACGAAATCCGCTCAGTTTCCTTTTCATATCTGGTTACCAGATGCAATGGAAGCGCCGACTCCCGTTAGTGCATACTTACACTCAGCGACGATGGTGAAAGCCGGAATTTATATAGTTGCTCGCTTTACACCATTTTTTGGTGGAGATCAACTATGGTTTTGGGTTGTAAGTGGTGTAGGAATGATTACGTTATTCTGGGGTTCGTTTAATGCTGTTCGTCAAACCGATTTAAAGGCATTATTAGCGTATTCTACTATAAGTCAGCTTGGTCTGATTATGAGTTTACTTGGATTAGGTTCTATTGCTTTGCAGTACGGGTATTCAGAGGAATCTATTATTTATACACAGGCTACATTTGCAGCTTTGTTTCATCTCATTAATCACTCCACATTTAAAGGGGCACTATTTATGGTCGTTGGGATTCTTGATCATGAGCTTGGAACACGGGACATCCGTCGCTTAGGTGGATTAATGACCTTTATGCCATTTACTTTTACTGTCGGGGTAATTGGAAGTTTGTCTATGGCTGGACTGCCGCTGTTTAATGGATTTTTAAGCAAGGAAATGTTTTTTGCGGCAACTGTTCAAATAATGAATGCAGATGTATTTTCTTTACAAACACTAGGAATCATTTTTCCTATTATTGCATGGATAGCAAGTGTATTTACATTCGTTTACTGCATGATTATCATTTTCAAAACGTTTCTTGGACCGGTTCAACCGGAGAAACTGGATAAACCACTTCATGAAGCACCTGTGGGGATGCTTATTTCTCCAATAATTTTAAGTGTGTTCGTTGTTGGCATTTTCTTTTTCCCAAATCTTTTGGGCGGCTATATACTGAAGCCATCGATGGAGAGTATTTATCCTACATTTGGAGATCCAGCAAATCTTACGCCTTCCATACATGCTTGGCATGGGATTAAACCTGAATTGCTGATGACGATTGGTGTTGTTTTAGTAGGAGCATTATTATATCGATTCCTTAAAAAGTGGAAGCCGATTTATGGATTATTATCTTCTAGATATACCTTAAATGCATACTATAATAATTTCTTATCGTTTGCAGAAAGTAAATCTACCATTGTAACGAACAAATATATGACAGGACTATTAAGAGATTATTTAGTCTATATTTATATCTTCTTTATCTTAACAGTAGGTGGGTTTTTCTTTTATTCTGGAGCATTTTCACCTAGCTTTTCGATGGATGTAAGGATTAGGGCTTATGAGGTAATTTTGGTTGGTGTGATGGCAGTGGCTGCTGTAGCGATGTTATTTTCGAAGTCTCGTATGACTGCAACTTTGTTAAATGGAGTTTTAGGATATTCTATCGCCATTTTCTTTGTCATTTTCCGAGCACCAGATCTAGCGTTAACTCAGTTGGTCGTGGAATCTATTACAACTGCATTATTCCTATTAGCTTTCTCCCATCTACCTGATTGGAAAAAGGAGAGAGTTCCTTCCAAAACGAAATTAACAAACGCGGTTATTTCTGTGGGGACTGGCGCAGTTGTTGTATTGGTAGCTTTGGCAGTTTTAAATTATGATCGATTTGAAACGATTTCGGCATTTTTTGAGAATGCTTACGAATTGGCGGGCGGTGCAAATATCGTTAACGCTATACTAGGAGATTTCCGTGGGTTTGATACAATGCTTGAGGTAGTCGTTCTCTTTATAGCGGGCTTAGGGGTTTATACAATGATTAAGCTTAGAGCCAAAAAGGGGGATGAAAACATTGAAAATAAATGATGTTATCCTGCGTACAGTCACAAGAATTGTTGTATTTATCATCTTAACATTCGGTGTGTATTTGTTCCTTTCGGGTCACAATACTCCTGGTGGTGGATTTATCGGAGGATTAGTATTGGCATCTGCGATTGTCCTTTTATATCTTTCAAATGATATTGAAAAGGTTCAAAAAAGCCTTCCGCTTGATTTTAAGCTTGTTGCAGCTTCGGGTGTGCTGTTGGCGACTGGAACTGGTTTAGGCTCACTATTGTTTGGGGTGCCATTCATGTCGCAAACATTTGCTTATTTTGACCTTCCTGTCTTTGGTAAAACAGAGCTTACGACAGTAACGATTTTTGAAGCTGGAGTGGCACTTGCTGTAGTTGGTGTAGTGGTAACAATAATTTTAAGTATAAGTGAGGATGAATAGACTATGGAAACGTTAATAATACTACTAATCGGAATATTAGTTGCCGTTGCTACGTATCTAATCCTCTCACGAAATATTATTCGGGTAATTTTAGGGACTGCGGTGCTTTCACATGCGGTTCATTTGCTCATCTTAACGTTGGGTGGTTTGAAAACAGGAAACGTACCATTGTTGACAGAAGCAGATGCGCCTTATACCGATGCATTGCCACAAGCATTAATACTTACCGCAATCGTTATTAGTTTTGCGGTAACGGCATTCGTACTGGTATTAGCATACCGTGCTTATCAAGATAACGGAACGGATGATTTAGATGCACTGAGAGGGACAAATGATGAATAATATAATTGTACTGCCTTTAATAATTCCGATCATGGTTGGGGTTATACTCGTATTTCTTCGACCATATATCAAAACACAGCGTGTGATTAGCTTGGTTACAATGCTTGGTATGGTCGGTATTAGTCTATATATTTTAAACAAAATTCAAACAGAGGGGATCCTCCGATTAGATTTTGGCGGCTGGGAACCTCCGTTTGGTATTCTGTTTGTGGCAGACTCGTTTGCCATGTTATTTGTATTAACGGCTAATATAGTAACAGCAATTTGTCTTATGTATGCTTTTTCTTCCATTGGAGAAAATCACGAGAAAATGTTCTTTTATCCATTTGTTTTATTTTTGATCGCTGGAGTGAATGGCTCTTTTCTAACAGGTGATTTATTTAACTTATTCGTGTGTTTTGAAGTGATGCTTCTTGCTTCTTATGTATTAGTAACATTAGGAGGAAAGAAAGCCCAGCTTAGAGAATCGATTAAGTATGTTGTGATCAATATTCTTTCTTCCTGGTTTTTCTTAGTGGCACTTGCCTATTTATACGGCACGCTAGGTACTTTAAATATGGCCCATTTGTCAGAAAGAGTAGCGGAAGCGGGACAAGGTCCGTTGCTAACAACCATTAGTATTCTATTTTTAATCGTTTTTAGTTTAAAAGCAGGTTTGTTATTGTTCTTTTGGCTGCCTGGTTCTTATAGCGTACCTCCGACGGCGATTGCTGCATTGTTCGGTGCATTATTAACAAAGGTTGGGATTTATGCTTTATTTCGCACATTCACACTCATTTTCTATCATGAACCTTCGATTACACATACATTAATCGGAATTATGGCGGGAGTGACGTTAGTAGTCGGATCTATAGGGGCGATTGCTTACAAAGACGTTCGTTTAATCTCGTCTTATAATGTTGTGATTGCAGTTGGATTTATATTAGTGGGGTTAGCACTTGCTACGCAAACGTCATTCGAAGGATCTATCTATTATGTAATGCACGACATGATAGCAAAAGCCATGTTATTTTTAATAGCTGGTACGATGATCGCTCTGACTGGAAAGACGAAAATTGATGAGATGAGTGGGCTAATACGCAACTATCCTTTATTTGGGTGGATGGTGTTCATTGTAACTTGTTCCCTTGCAGGTATTCCACCACTCAGTGGATTTGTTGGCAAACTGTTAGTTGGAGAAGCTGCTATAGAAGCGGGCTCATACATTTTACTAGCACTTGCGTTTACCTCAAGCATTGTGGTGTTATATTCACTTCTTCGCATTTTTCTTAACTCTATCTTTGGTGAAACAATTATAAGTCTAGAAGATGAGGTGCCATTGAAAAAGGGAATGATTGTTCCTATCGTCTTGCTTGCCATTGGTACGGTTTTTCTTGGACTTGGAGCAGAATTTATATCGGGATATGTAAGTGATGCAGCACATACGCTATCCAACCCTTCTGTTTATATTGAAGCAGTATTAGGTGGAAATAAGTGATAGGAGAGGTGATGAAAAGTGCCAGCACAGTTTTTACTTAATTTATTTATAGCGTTTCTTTGGATGCTGTTACAAGATGAGGATGAACTTAAAATCACGACCTTTTTCGGAGGATTCATCGTTGGAATTGTGATTATCTTCTTAATGCATCGTTTCTTCGGTACACAATTTTACTTAAGAAGGCTATATTCAATTATTAAGCTAATCTTTATATTCATTTCGGAGTTAGCAGCTTCAAGTGTGTTGATAAGTAGGCAAATATTAAGTCCGAGGTTAAAAATAAAACCGGGTATTTTCACATATAAAACAGAACTGCAAGGAGATTGGGAAATCACCACGCTTGCGATGTTGCTTACTTTAACTCCAGGTTCTGTGGTGATGGAAGTGAATCCGGCGGGAGATATGTTTTATATTCACGCAATGGATATCGAGCAGTCAAAAGCAGATGTTCTACGATCTATTACCAAGTTCGAAAAAGCAATTATGGAGGTGACGCGCTAATGGTAGAAAAGATACTCTATACAGCCCTTGCCTTATTTGCTATTACGATTGTAATTGCTTTAATCCGAATTATTAAAGGGCCTTCGATACCAGACCGTGCAGTGGCCTTAGATATGATTGGTGTAAATTTAATCTCTATGATTGCTGTTATTTCCATTGTGTTAAAAACAAAAGCTTTTTTAGAAGCCATTCTAATTTTAGGAATACTTGCTTTCATCAGTACAATCGCCATTTCGAAGTATGTGGAAAGGGGGGTTATCGTTGAACGCACATCAGACGATTGAGTTAGGAGCAGCTTTGCTCATCTTGCTGGGGAGTATTATGAGTGTAATCAGTGCTTTAGGAATTATACGTTTGCCGGACGTGTATACGCGATCACATGCGGCAACGAAAAGTTCCACATTAGCGGTTTTATTATCTCTTACAGGTGCGTTTATCTATTTTTGGGTGCACGAAGGTTTTATAAGTGTAAGATTGTTGCTGGGGATTGTATTTGTATTTTTAACAGCTCCAGTAGCTGGTCATTTAATAACCCGAGCTGCCTATCGAGCAAGGGTAAAACTGACAGATGCCTCTTCAGATGATGAGCTAAAGGATGTTCTTTTTCCAGAAGATAAATAGTTTTAAAAAAGAAGCTAACACTTTAAGAAATAATCTTAAAATGTTAGCTTTTTCTACTCTCACTTGGTAATTATTTATGATAATTTTCTTTTTGTTAATAGAAGAATATTATTCCAATAAAATAAATGTTCAATTAATTTCGATTAATATATTGCATTCGAATTAAATTCATAGTATTATCAAGTCTGATATATTGCATACAACGGTGATAAAGAACAATCATTTGTATAGCATTCATCTAAGAGAAATTTGGCACACGTTAAGAAATGATTATTTCTTATATCACAGGAGGAAGAAAGATGGACAAAAAAATATCATTTTCCAATTACCTTGTTATTGGGGTAATGTTATTTGCACTGTTTTTTGGAGCAGGCAATTTAATATTTCCAGCAAGTTTAGGACAAAACGCTGGTACAAATCTATGGCCGGCAGTGCTAGGATTTTTAGCAACTGGTATAGGATTACCTTTCCTAGGTACACTTGCAATGGGCTTTTCAGGAAGTAAGAATTTACAAGACTTATCAAACAGAGTACATCCTATATTTGCAGTAATATTTACTTCAGTGTTGTACTTAACAATAGGGCCGTTCTTTGCACTTCCAAGAACAGGGGCAGTATCGTACGAAATAGGGATTCAACCTTTTATAGGTGCAGAATATGCACAGATTGGATTACTTATCTTCACGGTATTTTTCTTTGGGGTAACGATGTTATTCTCATTAAATCCCTCTAAAATTGTGGACAATGTTGGGAAGTATTTAGCACCGGGAATAATCGTTGGACTATTTATTTTATTATTCTTTGTTGTTATAAAGCCTATGGGTGGATTTGAGGAACCTCACGGAAGTTACGTAGACAAAGCATTTATGACTGGGTTTACAGAAGGCTACAACACAATGGATGCACTGGCATCTTTAGTATTTGGTATCATTGTAATTACTGCAATTCGATCAATGGGTGTTAATTCAACCAAAGGGATTATCGGAGCAACAGCAAAAGCTGGTGGAGTTGCAATTTTCTTTTTAGGTTTAATTTATGCTGGTATCGCTTATTTAGGGGCGACTAGTACTGGAATTTTTGGTTTGTTTGACAATGGAGGACCAGTGTTAAGTAGTGCTTCAGAGCATTATTTCGGTTCTTTTGGGGCAGTTTTATTATCTGTAGTAATCTTCTTAGCATGTTTGACGACGAGTATTGGGTTGTTAACTGCATGTGGGGAGTATTTTCATACGCTAATGCCGAAAATTAGTTATAAGGCTTTTGTCATTTTCTTCAGCGTATTTACTTGTATTATTGCTAACTTTGGTTTATCGAATATTATAACGTATTCTATTCCAGTATTGATGTTGTTATATCCATTAGCGATTGTACTCATTTTGTTAACGTTCTTATCTCCATTTTTTAATCACGCGAGAATTGTATATGTGAGTGTTATGTTCGTTACGTTTTTAATAAGTGTTATTGATGGATTTAAAGCATTATGTGATTCATTAGAAATCGAACATTATAGCTGGTTAAAGCCAATTGTATCGTTTTATGAGAATAGCTTACCATTCTACAATGTTGGTCTAGGTTGGCTTATACCATTTGTGATCGTTACAATTATTACGGGTGTTATTGCTAGGTTTCAAAAAGTAGCAACAGTATAAATTATACTAGGAGTTTTCACCTTTCACTTCCATCCAATGGGCGAGTAAGGAATAATAATATAAAGCTTATAAGTAAAAAGGTTCACTCTAGTTATAGGGTGAATCTTTTTTTGTGAATACAGGGAATCATAAACATGTAATGGATAGCTTTGTCATAAAGAGAGAGGGGTTTGAAATATTTCTAAAAAAAGAAGTGCAAGGGACAAAAACAATAAAAAGAGAGGCTGGTTGTGATGTTGATCACGACAGCCTCTTGTAAAATTAAACGGTTATAATTTAAGCTTAAATGCGGTTTAAAGCACTTCAACTTACAAAATAAATGAGGTTTTATAATTAGAAAACGCTATACGTTTTTAAAATTCTTCGATTGTATATATCCAATTTGAACGCATCGTTTCTGCTAGCTTGGTTGCATCTTTTTCTCGTAGAAGCTTAATAATCTCTTCATGTTGTTCAATGGAGTATTCTCTTAAAATGATCTTTTCATAATAGAATAATCTTCGCACATGGGCTTGAAGCATTTCTACCATAGAAAGTATGTATGGATTATTTGCACTATCTACAATAATCTTGTGAAATTCTTCATCTACTTTTAATGCAGTAGTGAATTCTTTCGTGTGTAGTGCTTCTGCAAATTGCTTGTTTTTTTCCTCTAGTAGTTGAAGAGTAGCTTCGTCTATATTAGAAATGGCGAGCTCCGCTGCAAGCGCTTGCAATACAGCGAGCGGAGGTAGAAGATTATTTATATCCTCCGTTTCTACAGCAGTGACTTGGGTAGCTCTTCCCGGTTGCATGGATACGAAACCTTGTGACTCTAATAGTTGCAATGATTCTCGAATTGGGGTTCTACTTACACCCAATGCTTTTGCAAGTTCGATATCATTCAATTTTTCTTGCGGTTGTAGTGTCCCATCAATAATCCATTGTTGTAACTGATTGAACGCATGGATTTTAGCAGTGGTGCGTACAGGTTTTGAATGATTTACAGGGATTGGCATTCTACATCCTCCTCTCAATTATCTTAATAGTTCAATAATAGTATACACTATATTATACGATATATCGTATTTTTGAAGGAATTAATTTTATTCCATCAGTATTTTTAATGTTATTGTTTTTACATCGATAACAGATTCCTCTGCTATTATATCTTGAAGCATCACTTCTTTAAAATAGGCGATACTTTTAGGGAGTGGAATTTTGAAAATTTTTCGAAGCGCAGTTTCATACATCTTTAGAAACTCTATATCTGTATTTCCACGTTGCAATTCTGCAAAAGCTTCGTAGACTTGGTCCAGTTTATCAGCAAGCTCTAATAGTCTACCTTCTATTGTTTCATCTTTACCTTCTTTCATCCTGTCGAAAAACACGGCTTGGAATTCTTTAGGTATTTCTTTTTTTATAAAGTTTTCCATCATTTTTTCTTCTACATGTGAAAGCATTTGTTTCAATTCGGGGGAAGCATGCTTTACGGGAGTTTTGATATCACCGATGAAAATTTCTGCAAAGTCATGGTTAATCGTTTTTTCGTAAAGTGATTTCCAGTTAATCGTAGCTCCATTATTTTCTTCTATTGTAGCAAAGAACATAGCATATTGGGAAACCTTCCAAGAATGTGCCGCAACATTATGCTCTTCAAACTTAAAACGTCCAGGAGCTCGAATAATTCTTTCTAAATCGTTCATACTCATAAAAAACTTATGGATTCCCATTAAAACCACTCCTTTATTTTTTATTTTACCTTATTTGAGAATTTAATGAAGTAAATGTACTATTTAAATTAAAAAGAAAGTAGGTAATAAATTGAGTCAGATACATCCTATATTAAAAAAATTGCAATGGAAAGAAAATGAAAAAGCAGTTTTAATCGTAAATGCTCCAAAGGAATATGAAGAAGTAGTCAAGGCGTTTGAAGGAAGGGTAGATAGAGAACCAAAAGAAGAAAAGTACCCATTCGCTCAAATATTTGGAACGACCATTGAAGAAGTATCTACGCATGCCAAATCTGTAGTTCCTTCTTTAGAAGAGGATGCTCTTTTTTGGCTATGTTATCCGAAAAAGTCTTCAAAAGTTTATAAAGGAACAAATTGCAACAGGGATACCGTCGCAAAAGTTCTGGGGAAAGAAGGGTTCGAACCAGTACGAAACATTGCAATAGATGATGATTGGTCAGCTCTACGTTTTCGAAAGGTAGAGCACATTAAAAAAATGGTAAGAAAGTTCGCACATACCGAAGCGGGAAAAGAGCGAACAAATGATTAATGATGTCATAAAACAATTGAAATATATTTCTAAAACAATAGAACAATTATTTCAATATGTTGATGTGGAAATACAACATAGACAACCAATAGCAAATAAGATGAGCGTATGGGAGGTGTGTGTGCACCTTGCTCAAATTCCGAAAGCCGACCTACTAATCTTGGACGGTTATTCAGAAGAGCAGATGACCAACTATTATTACATGAACACTCCGCTTAGTATAGACAATGCCAAAAATCAATTTCTAGCTGGGATTCAAGAACTGCTTTTTTTATGCGAGAAGCTAACGAAAGAACAATTGGATAAAAAGTTTACGACGTATTGGAATAGTGAATATAGTACAGCAGAATGGTTAATCCAAATAGTAACACACTTAGTCCACCATCGAGCTCAATTATATCAGTACTTATTGTTGCTAAATCGGGATGTGGAAATTGTTTTATTTCGATGAAATATGGGTAATCCTAATGTAACCCCAAGGAGGAATTTATATGTCGAAATACGATAAATTAAAACATACATTATTAAACCGTTTAGAGGAGCTAGAACAAAGTAAAGAGAATGACGAAGAATTTGAAACGACAGAGCTATCCAATTACGACAATCATCCAGCAGATAACGCAACAGATTTAACAGATAAACACACACGGCTAGCTTTACGAAAACATTCTGAAGAGGAAATAGCTGATATAAAAGAAGCTTTAACAGCTATAGATGAAGGTATTTATGGAGTATGTACAGAATGTGGTAAAGAAATTCCGATGGAAAGGTTAGAAGCTATCCCAAGTACTACTACTTGTGTAGAACATGCTCAACAGCAAGTGAACGACGAAATACGCCCACTAGAAGAATCCATACTAAATTCTTCAACGGATCAACCGATCAAAGATGAAGACCCTCGTATTAGGGATTATGAAAACAGCTTTGAAATTTTAGAGGAAGTCGGTTCGTCAGATACTCCTTCTGATAAGCAGTAAACGTAATGCCTCAGTATTTATGTACTGAGGTTTTTTCTGTTATAACTGATATACTGTAAAAAAGGAGTGATTACGTATGTCTGCTATTGTTTTGTTTGACGGAGAATGTAATTTCTGCGATGCAAGCGTTCAATTTATTATTAAAAGAGATCCTCAAGGGTATTTTCGCTTTGCTGCTTTACAAAGCGATATGGGTGAGAAACTAAAGAAAAAGCATTTAATACCTGAAATGTTGGATAGTGTGATAGTAATTGATAATAATACAGTATATGAGTCCTCCGATGCGGCACTTGCGATTTGTAAAAACTTAAGTGGGATGTGGAAGGGATTTTATGTGTTCAAGGTCATTCCTAAGTCGTTTAGAGATCAGGGGTATAAAATGATCGCCAACAATAGATACAAATGGTTCGGGAAAAAGGATAGTTGCACCATTCCATCTCCAGATATACGAAACCGATTTCTGTAAGATGGGCTCGATTTATGATAGGCTAAGATTGAGAATCATTTTCATTCTTGAAAAAGTAGTAAGGTGGGTGTAAGTATGGACGAGGAATTATACGATGTAATTATTATTGGCGGAGGTCCAACAGGACTATTTGCTTCTTTTTATGCTGGATTACGTGATTTGAAAGTGAAGATAATTGATAGCTTGCCACAATTAGGCGGTCAACTAATGGAGCTATATCCGGATAAATATATATACGATGTAGGTGGACTTCCCAAAATTTTAGCGAAAGACTTAGTAGCAAATTTGGAGGAACAGGCTGCTTACAGTAATCCGACTATTTGCTTGGAAGAGACGGCAATGTCACTTGAAAAATTTCCAGATTATTTTGCTTTAACGACCGATAAAGAAATACATTATTCAAAAACAATATTGCTTACTTCTGGTATTGGTTCTTTTCAACCTCGGAAGTTAAATGTTCCGGGAGCAGTAGAGTATGAAGGGAAGAACCTTCATTACAAAGTAAAAGATATAAATCATTTTAAAGACGCTGATGTGCTCGTATTAGGTGGGGGAGACTCTGCTCTCGATTGGTCCTTGATGTTGGATGATGTTGCTTCGAACGTTACCATTTGTCATCGCAAAGAACAATTTACGGCACATGAAATGACTGTACAGCAATTATTAAATTCAAAGATTCAAGTTAAAACGCCTTATACCATTAAAGAATTAGTGGGTGATGGGCAAGCGGTTCAAGAAGTAGTAATTGCTGCAAAAGATAAATCTGAACAGCGGATACCAGTTGACCATGTCATTGTAAATTACGGAAACGTTGCATCGCTAGGACCATTAAAGGACTGGGGGCTGGATATGCAAAAGAATTCAGTTGTTGTAAATGAAAAAATGGAGACGAATATAGAAGGGATATATGCTGCAGGGGATGTGTGTACACATGAAGGAAAAGTGAAGCTAATAGCAGTTGGTTTTGGAGAGGTGCCAATTGCTATTAGCCATATTAAAACTTTCATCGATCCGAAATCTCGTGTTCAACCACTCCACAGTACGAGTATTTTTGAGGCTGCAAAATAAAAACTTAAGCTAAACAGATAAGGGAGATTCCGAAAGTGAAAGCAAACAAAAACACAAAGAGAAAATGAAACACCTTCTCTTTGTGTTTTTATTTGGTACTTATCTAAAAAAAGCTTTGTCGATATTGTATTTAGATTTTAGTGTATTAATCGCATACGTTTCGTAAATTTCACGATCCATCGCTTCTTCTACTATACATACACTGATTTTATACACTTCATCACGATGTTTAATCATGGGCGATACATTGTCTTCAAAATGCTTTTTAATACGTTGTCTAATTTTACGTGCTTTCCCGACAAATAATAGCTCATCATTTTTGTTAAAAAACATAAAGATGCCACCTTTATCACGAGGGATTTGGTGGAAGTCGATAAATCCATAAATCGATGGAATTTCAATATCTCCTTCTTTTACTACTTGTTCACGCTGGGTAATAGTAACATTTGGTTTTGGTAATTCGATTTTAATCAATTTGCTCACGTCCTCTTATTGTCTGTCCTTTAGTCTACCATAACAAAGCAGTAATATCTATTCGCAAGAAAGAAGGAATCTTTCTTTTGTATATCGAAATAGAACTTATAGAAAAATTTGGAGGGATTCACTTGATTAGAAAATTAGAAGATTTTTTGATGAACTGGAAACATGAGTCTGAATCAACGCTGAAAATATTAAATACATTGACTGATGAGTCGTTAAATCAAAAAGTATATGACGAAGGAAGAACGCTCAGGACGCTTGCTTGGCATATCGTTGTAACAATAGATGAGATGATTGGGAAAACTGGATTGCAATTTAAAGCTACTCCACATGATGCACCGAAACCAAAAACAGTTAAAGAAATGGCAGTGGCATACAAAGAATCTAGTGATGAAATGGTTGATGCGATAAAAGCACAATGGTCAGATGAAACGCTTCTCGAAGAAAAAGATATGTACGGCGAAACATGGACAGTTTCAACTATCCTTCAAGTATTAATATCTCATCAAATACATCATAGAGGACAAATCACAGTGCTAATGAGACAAGCGGGACTAGCTGTTCCTGGAATGTACGGCCCATCAAAAGAAGAGTGGTTGGCTTTTGCTGAAGAAGCACCTGAATAATTATCCGTTGACTGTTTTGAATTATGCATGTATTTTTAATACTATGAAATCGTAAATGTGGAGGAAAAGTAAATGAGTAAAATAAGAATTGGTATTATCGGCTACGGAAACCTAGGTCGAGGAGTCCAGTTAGCAGTAAAACAAAATCCTGATATGGAGTTAGTAGGAGTTTTTACTAGACGTGATCCATCAACTGTTCAAGTAAATGATGCTTCTGTTGGTGTGTTTTTAGTAGAGCAAGCAATAGATTTTCAAGATAAAATCGATGTCATGATTCTATGTGGTGGTTCTGCCAAAGATTTACCTGAACAAACGCCCCAAATAGCACAAAACTTCCATACTGTAGATAGCTTTGATACACATGCATTAATACCGGAGTTTTTTGACAAAGTAGATAAAGCTGCAAAAGCTTCTAATAAAATAAGTGTCATTTCGGTTGGATGGGATCCAGGTTTATTCTCCTTAAATCGCTTGCTTGGAGAAGTGGTGCTTCCACAAGGTAATACATATACATTTTGGGGGGACGGTTTAAGTCAAGGGCATTCCGATGCAGTACGTCGAATTGAAGGCGTGAAAAATGCAGTTCAATACACATTGCCAGTAAAAGAAGCGGTAGATCGTGTTCGGAATGGAGAACATCCAACACTTTCAACACGTGAAAAGCATACTAGAGAATGTTTCGTTGTCTTAGAAGACGGGGCTAATCAGGAAGTAGTGGAGCGCCAAATTGTTACTATGCCAAACTATTTTGCTGATTATGACACGACAGTCCATTTTATCTCGGAAGAAGAACTACAACAAAATCACAGTGGAATGCCACATGGTGGATTTGTTATTCGAAGTGGTGAAAGTGGCAGTAAAGAAAAACAATTGATGGAGTTTTCTTTGAAGTTGGAAAGTAATCCTAACTTCACTTCTAGTGTGTTAGTGGCATATGCAAGAGCAGCATATCGTTTAGGGCAAACTGGTCAAAGTGGTGCGAAAACAGCATTTGATATTCCATTTGGTCTACTTTCACCAAAGTCTGCTGAACAGCTTCGTGCAGAATTACTATAAAATTCAACCGGTAACTCTTTATAAGGGTACCGGTTTTTTTAGGAGATTAGAGATGAAAATATACGACTTACATTGTGATGTGCTTTATAAGCTCGCTAAAGCGGAGTCCCCGATTTCTTTTACAGATTCCCCTTTGCTACAAGCAAATAAAGAGCGTTTAGAGGCTGGTAAAGTTGCTCTACAACTATTTGCTGTGTTTGTATCCGAAGGATTTCCGAAAGAACAGCAATTTATGGAGGCAGTCCGACAAATTGAATTTTTCCATACTGAAATTGTTGGGAAGCATGATGATATAGTACCCATTTATAAGTGGGAACAGCTCGAAACGCTACAAGAAGGGCAAATCGGTGCAGTATTATCATTGGAAGGCTTGGACATGATAGATAAAGACATTCAAAAGCTAAAGTTGCTGCTATCTCATGGGGTTAAATTAGTTGGTCTTACTTGGAATGGGGCAAATGCTGTAGCTGACGGTGCAGCAGAGGAGTCTGGAACAGGGTTGACTCCATTTGGTGAAGAAGTAGTCACGTTATTAAACGAGCAAAATATTATTATCGACGTATCCCATTTAAGTGAAAAATCATTTTGGGACGTACTTCCTAAAGCAAAATGGCTTATGGCTAGCCACTCGAATGCAAGAGCGTTATGCGACTCGAATAGAAATTTAACGGATCAGCAATTAAAAGGATTAATTGAAAGAGATTCCCCGATTCATATTGTCTACTATCCACAGTTTATTAACAATTCTGAAAAATATGTGGATATGTCGGATTTAGTAAGACATGTCGATCATATTACTTCTCTTGGAGGGGAACATTTGGTAGGATTAGGCTCAGACTTTGATGGAATAAGTGAATTTGTGAACGGGTTGGAAGATGCATCGAAGACTCAGAGCCTAGTAATGCATCTATTGAAGGACTATACAACTGAGCAGGTTCAAGGTTTTACATCGCGAAATTTTGGTCGATTTGCGGCAAAGATTAGCAAGGAGGAATAAGACAATTGGGTAGTTTACCAAATTGGTTTTTTGCAGTTGCTATTGCAGTAGTTATTTGTTTTGTAATCGTTGCCGAATGGTGGACGCGGAGAAGTTAACGAGTATGCTATACTAGACAAATGAAATAGATAAAGAAAGAGGAATCACATGCTAACATTTGAAGAAAAAGAAGCGATTATCCAAGAATTTAAGGAGCTCACTAGAAAAGAAGTTTCTTTAAAACGAGTAAATTACCATTATGAAGAAAGTTTATATGAAAAAACAACAGTTGTTTATCACCTTCATCCGAATGGAAATGGATTTGTCTATGTGGGAGATCTTGTCCAATATGAAGAAGCCAATGATAAAGGAATGCTGAACATCCGGGAGGCTACTGCGGATGAATTGAGACAAACGATTAAAGACTCTATCGCTTATTTAGCGACGGAGGAAGAAGAGATTGTTTTGGAGGAAGTAGAAGAAGAGTGGAAAAACAAAGAAAACTCGAAGCTAACCTTATTGCAAGAAGATGAAATGTGGAATATTTATCATGGCTATAATTTAGAAGAAAGCTTCGGTTCCTATGCAGAAGCAAAAAGCTACTTATTAGAAGAGGGCTTTCGAAAAGTTGCTTCTAAGTAAGGGGGATTTTAGGTGAAAGGAAGATCTACTGTTGCCATCATGTTGGTCCTCACGTTTATAGCTATCGGAGCTATCGCTTATTTCATCATGCAGTTTTATGATAAAAATCCCACTCAATCACAGCCATCTAACTATATGACTGGTATCATTGTAGATATGAATAACACGAGTATACTTGTCGTGAGTGACCTTTTAGCTGAGGAAGCAAAAGATCTTACCGTACAAGAAGCAATAGATAATGGAAAAGATGCCACCTGGTTTACAATAACGATGGGGCAACGAGATACGCTCGAAGTATATGATGAAGTAAAAGTTGGTTATGATGCGTTAGAGGAGTCTTATCCAATGCAAGGAACAGCCAAAACACTTGAAAAGTTGAATGAATAGTAAGAGAGAGTTGCCCGTTTAGTTAAACGAGTGACTCTTTTTATGGTCTTTTGAACTTAAATCGGGTTCTTGTATAGTACTCGGTGGCATGGTATTCTTTTGCAAGTATGCAATTATTTTTAGAATGAAAGTAGGGAACAAATGACGAAAGATCAGCGAAAGAAATTATTTGTTTTAATGATAAATATGTTTATTGCGATAGGGAGTTTTGGAATCATTATTCCTATTTTACCAGCCTATTTAAAGTCAATAGGGCAAGGGGGAACAGCGGCAGGACTGATGATTGCAATATTTGCCGGAGCGCAGCTAGTTATGTCCCCGATTGCTGGGAAGTGGGCAGATAAATATGGAAGAAGAATTATGATAATTGCGGGGTTAAGTGGCCTAGCGTTATCTATGTTTGTATTTTATTTTTCTGATTCTGTAAGTATTTTATATGTTTCGCGTGTTATAGGTGGAGTTGGAGCTGCGTTATTAGTACCAGCAATTTTTGCATATGTCTCGGATATTACAACAATGGAGCAGAGAGCTAAAGGGAATAGTTTTATATCTGCAGCGATGTCACTTGGAATCGTTGTCGGTCCGGGTATTGGTGGTTTCCTAGCAGATTTTGGATTGAAAATGCCATTACTAGTTTCTGCGGTTGTAGGAGTTCTTGCTGTTATTTTTTCATTGTTTGTCCTAAAAGAAAGCAAACCGGAAACAAGTAGCACTCCTGAAAATAAATCAGAGCCTATGGTAAAAGAGATTGTTCAATCGTTTAAGAAACCATATTTTATTCCACTTGTTATCACATTAGTAATGAGTTTTGGACTAATGGCGTTTGAATCGGTTCTTGGGCTTTTCGTGGACAATGAATTTGGTGCTTCTCCTCAGGATATTGCCTGGATGGTGACGGCTACAGGAATTGTCAGTGTCATAGTCCAATTGATAGCTGTTGACTGGGTTGTGCGCCGTTTTGGTGAGGAAAATGTGTTGAAGATATTTTTAGGTGTGGCCGCTTTCGGGTTTCTCCTTTCAATTGTCGTATCAAGCTATGCATTTTTCTTTGTCATTACAATGATTATCTTCCTTTCTTCCTCGATTTTACGGCCAGTACTCACGACGTTAATCTCGAAACTAGCAGGCCAGGAACAAGGCTTTGCAATGGGGATGAATAATGCATATATGAGTATAGGTAATGTGTTAGGACCTCTTCTAGCAGGTTTATTGTATGATGTGCACATCATATATCCATTTGTTTTAGGGTTGATCGTATTACTTATTACAATGATCGGATCGATTTTGTGGAAGGGTACGAAGAAAATAGCATAAGAAGAGCTGTTCCATAAGTTGTATTATGGAGCAGCTTTTTTGGCATTAGGAATTATAAGCTCAATGGTTTGTTGATCAGTATAGGGAAACTGCGAAGTAGGTAGTTGAGGAAGTTGTCCGCTAGATTTTCACTGCAGTCGTACGCTTTCCGCCGGGTGAGCGATGAGCCATTCCCTCCGCTTAGGGCGTCGTTGGAATGTCTCATTTTGCTCCCTCATCCGGCAGGAGTCGACGTCTGCAGTAAAAATCAATAATAAATGCTTGTTTATTCAGGTATCGACTTGCTAAAAACCAACTATTAAACAGATTTTCAACTGGGTAAATCCAATAAATGGTGGAGTGCGACAATATCCACTGTGACTGCGATAAACTAGCCCTTGAACACGACAAAATACCGGCTGAACGCGACAAAGTCGATGCTTTTTGTAAAGCCATCAATAATGCGCCATTATTCTCTGCGTCTCACTCCAAGTAAACTTGTTTTATGAATAGTTGGTTGCTCTGAGGGGTAATTTGGTTGCTTTCAGACTGCCTCTAGTTGCTCTCAACAGACGTTTGGTTGCTCTCAGTATAGAACTGGTTGCTTTCGCCAGTTTTTGATCGCCCTTAGCCATTTTCTGGGAGATATTTATTCTGTCGCTACATAATTGGAGGGATTTAGTGCGGCCGCGCGAGACGCCCGCGGAAAGCGAAGCGCCGCCGTGCCAAATTCCTAGTGGTCACCTAATAAAATTTCTTATGTCGCAGTATCCCTATAATGTGCAATCTTCCATTGATTGTTCCCACTTACTAAACCGGATAGCAAAAGGAAGATGAGCCCTTCTTTAATGTCACAAAATTGTATCTTTTTGGCGTAAGGTTTTATAAAGAGGAAAGATATAATAAAAGAAAAGGAGGAATTTACATGGTTTATCGTAAAACCCGAAAGGCTAATTTAGCACTGGCATTTCTTCTTCTATTACTTGCAACGAATTTTCTTCTTTATCAATCTGGTGTACCAGATTTTTTATCTCTTCCTTTAACTAGCGGTGTCGCGATTGGATCACTTATTGATTTAGCGATTGTTGCACCTATTTTAGTTTATGTCGCATTTAAAATATCTATTAAACAAACAATTGGATTAATGGTGTTTGGTTTAGTAATAGCAAGATTTCTAATACCTGCTGGGCTATATGCGCCGTATAAAGGAATATTATATGCTGGTCTTGCATTAGAGGCATTGCTAGTGTTTGCAGAACTAGCGCTTATTTTTATCGTAATCCGTAAAGGTTCTGCAATTCGAAGTGAGATGAAAGTGATGAACGAGGGGGCAATTTATAGTTTACTTCCAACTGTTGAAAAAGTGGCAACCAAAAATGTGTTTATCCGCCTATTAATGACTGAATTTTTAATGTTTTATTATGCTTTGTTTACATGGAAAAAGAAAGCACCTAGTCATGAAGGCGTAGTAACCATGCACAAAAAAACGAGCGCAATTGCGATGAATATTATGCTCCTCCATGCAATCCTAATTGAAACAATTGGGCTACATTGGTGGTTACATGAAAAGTCACTCGTACTGTCGATTATATTACTGTTCTTAAATGTATACTCTGTCTTTTTTATAATAGCCGATATCCAGATTACACGACTTCATCCAATGGAAATAAAGAACGGAAAACTATATATCACACAAGGGATGGCCTCGCGAATTGTAGTTACTCTATCAAATATTAAAGAAGTAGAGTGGGATGTTGCTTTAACGAATAAGCATACATTGCAATTTATCTATAAGGATTTTGAAAAAACAGACCCGCAAGCTATCATTCGCTTACATGAACCGATAGAAGCAGTAATGTTTATGGGAGTAAAAAAGAAAGTAACTGAATTTGCAATTCGAGTGGATGAGCCAGAAAAGTTGAAGCAACTGTTACTATAAGTAGTTTCAATGTAAACTCTTTTATTTGACCTATCATATGAATGAAGTTATGATTACCTTGAATTCGAGATATATAGGGAGGAGTATGAACATGAAACATGTTTTTTATAAAGGTGACGACCAGTCAAAACCAACATTATTATTATTGCACGGTACAGGAGGAAATGAGCATGATTTAGTTGGGCTCGGAAAAGAGATCGACGGAACAGCTAATATACTAAGTGTTCGTGGAAATGTTTTAGAAAATGGAATGCCGCGATTTTTTAAACGTTTAGCTGAAGGTGTTTTCGATCTGGAGGATTTAAAGTTCCGTTCAGAGGAATTAAAAAACTTCATCGATGAAGCTGCGAAAAATTATGAATTCGATCGTAATAATGTGGTCGCAATCGGCTATTCAAACGGTGCTAATATTGCGGCCAACCTATTATTCGAATACAACAACGTATTAAAAGGTGCTATTTTGCATCATCCAATGGTTCCAAGACGTGGAGTAGAACTTCCACCACTTACAGGTGCACCTGTATTTATCGGTGCAGGGAAAAATGATCAAATGTGCCCTGCGACAGAATCAGAGGAATTACGTGATTTACTACAAGATGCCGGAGCAGAAGTGGAGTTGTATTGGCATTCCTATGGTCACCAATTAACGCAAGACGAAGTACAAGCTGCTAAAACTTGGTACAATAATAACTTTTAATAAGAAGCTATATAAGATCTAATTATTTATTGGAAAAGACAAAAACTGCTAAGCAAAGATTTTCCCGCATTAACGGGCAGTAAGACTCCCGCTTCAAGATTTAAGAAAAGCGAAAAGGTAAGCGAGAGATCAACTGCCCGTAAAAGCCCGATTGGTTTAACTAACAATCAGTGGGGGATGAAGAAAACCCCCACTGATTGCGGTTTCACTTTATCTTGCTTAGCAGTTTTTTATCTCAATGCCATTTTCCTGCTTTATATGGCCCTTTTCTAAAAGGCATCCACCAATTCCATTTTCCAAATAGTTTCATTAAGCTTGGAACTAATAATAGTCGAATAATTGAGGCATCAATTGCAACTGCAATCGCAATGCCAAGTCCGATTTGTTTTACTGGCATCACATCGGTAAAGGCAAAAGCACCTGTGATGACAATCATAATAAGTGCTGCAGACGTGATAACTTTACTAGTGGAAGTTAATCCCTCTATTGTAGCAGCTGTATTATTAAGACTTTTCGAATACTCTTCTTGAATACGGGAAATTAGGAATACCTCGTAGTCCATACTTAGACCGAATACTAAACTAAATACAATAACCGGAATGATTAACGCAATTGTTGTTTCTGCTATACCAAAATGACCGTATTGGAATATGTAAACAAGTATTCCGAACGTCGAGGATAGACCAATTATATTCATAATAATTGCCTTCAGTGGGATTAATATAGAACGGAAAGCAATCATTAATATGATAAAGGTAGACCCCAAAATAATTGCAAGGAGTAAACCGACTTTATTGAAAATCTCATCGAAAATTTCCTGATTGAATTTAGGCTGACCACCTAACATCATATCGACACCTAAATCTTTTTCTGACCATTCCCGTGCCCAATCCTGTGCTTCATCGGAGGAGCCATTCAAATCCAGTGTTACTGGGATTAATAACTTCTTTCCTTGAACAAATGATTCCAACAAAGGAGTTAACTGAGCTTTTACTTCAGGTACCTGCAAGCTTTGCTCCCATTGTTCAATGGTGGAAATATTACTTGCACTAAAAATAGTATTAACTGAATCTACATGTTTATCTTCTAACAATTGTTCCTCTATTTTTTTCATTACTTCAAGTCCATCTGTATTTTCCCAGCCATCGTTTCGCTCAGCAATCATATAAACAGTCGATTTCTCTCCTAAACCGAACTCTTTATCCATTAATTCGTAAGCTTGACGAGAATCATAAGATAAGGGCAACGAATCTACTTGCGGAATCGTAAGTTTCATATCTTTTACAGGTATAATTCCAATTCCTAAAATCAGGAGCGCTACAACTACTAAGGACACTGGTCGTTTCATAACAAATGCAGCAAAGTTACGCCATCTAGTTGAAGCACCAGGCTTTACTCGAATAATTGTCCATTTATTAATGCGATCTTTCATTAACATTAACAGGGAAGGGAGCAGCGTAATAGAGGCTAACACGGCCATTGATACAACGAGCATTCCTCCAAGTGCAAGGTTTTGGAAAATCTCTACTTTCATAACAAGCATTGCACCTAACCCGATAAATACACATACTGCAGAGAAAATAATCGAACGGCCGGCAGTTTGGATCGATGTTTGAACAGCATCTACTATAGAATTCTTTATGCGCTCTTCTTTATAGCGGTTGATAAGTAATAACGCAAAATCGATACTTAAAGCGAGTCCGAGCATAGGAATAATATTCAACACAAAGATAGATAAATTCATCGTTTCGCTAAATAAAGTCATAATGCCGAATGTGGATACTACTGTTACAATACCGACTGCAAGTGGGACAAATGCAGCAAATACACTCCCAAAAGCAAGGAGTAGCACAATAATGGCAATTGGTATTCCAATTGCTTCTGCACTTGCTAAATCTTTTTGACTTGCAACATTAATATCTTTATTTATAGCGGCGCCTCCGGTTAGTGTAACTCCTTTTTCACCGTCGATAGCATTACGAATTTTATCTACCACCTCAGCCATATCCTCCGTGTCTCCACTGAAATGTAACATGGCATAAGCAACATGATCTTTAAAAAGAGTAGGATCATTTATAGGTGATTGGATCGATTCAGCAATTTGTAAATCTTCCATCTTAGAAATAGTTTGCTCTATCGTTTCATTCGACACCTGATCAAAAACGATAAATAAGGTTTCAGCTGGAAGGTCAAATGTATTCGTTAATTCTTCCATCACAAGTTGATGCTCACCTTCTGTGCTAAACCCGTCTCCTTCCAATAAACCGGGCAAACGAATAGCAAGTACTGCTAAAGCAATAAAAAGTACTAACCATAAGCTCAATACAAATTTATAATAGCGTGTCACTATATTAGACAACCATTGCATAAAGTTTCCTCCTCATGCTAAATAACTTTCTTTATTGTACTAGAAAGAAGAGAGCATATACTAATATAATGTTAAGAGAAGAGGAACAAAATAAGGGAGGAAACGAATTGAAAATTACTCCACCAAAGCTACGTAGCTTTTTATCTGAACTGGATGTAAATAGTGCACTTTTAGAAGATTTTTATGTATCACAAGGAATCGTGACATTTTTAGAGTTAGAAGAGGAGCAAGAAGATAAAATCATATTTGATCAAATACACTTTCAAGGAGTTTCAATGGAAGGAGTACGATTCCAACAGGTTGAATTCGTAGATTGTTTGTTTGAAAAATGTGATTTGTCTAATGTGGATTTTGGAGATGCGGTATTTCATCGGGTAGAGATTAGAAACTCCAAGCTTTTAGGAACGAATATTTCTCAAAGTAGACTGACAGATGTGAAAATAGAAGATTCTGTTGCCAATTATATGAGCATGAGTTTTTCAAAATTGAAGAAAGTATTGTTCAAACAAACCTCTATAAATCGTGCAGATTTTATCGAGTCAACATTTGATAAAGTAAGTTTAGAAAAATGTGAACTAGATGGTGCAAATTTCACCGAAACGGATTTAAAAGGAGTTGATTTAAGTACAAATACATATGAACAGCTCACTGTATCCATGGAGAAACTTGCGGAATGTACTGTATCGACTGAACAAGCGATAGGCTTTGCAAAATCACTCGGTTTGGTTATTAAAGAATAAAGGATACTTAAAAAAACCTCGCCTTTTAGGGCGAGGTTTAGTTATTAAAAGAATAAGTTTAGTACTTGGAATATAGCTCCGGCTAATACTGCAGAAATCGGTAATGTAATAATCCAAGTCATGACGATTTTCTTCGCAACTCCCCATTTAACACCTTTCGCACGTTGGGCAGTCCCAACTCCCATAATAGCAGAAGAAATAACATGCGTTGTGGAAACTGGTAAATGAATAGTTGTAGCTCCAAAAATAATCATGGCAGATGATAAGTCAGCAGCGGCTCCATTTATAGGACGAATCTTCATAATTTTACCGCCAACCGTTTTAATAATCTTATAACCACCAATGGAAGTACCTAATCCCATTGCAGTTGCTGCAGCAATTCGTACCCATAACTGAATATCATCAGTTGTTTGTAACTCGGCTGCGATTAAAGCCATAGTAATAATCCCCATTGCTTTTTGCGCATCATTTGTACCGTGTGTAAAGGATTGTAATGCAGCAGTTCCGATTTGAAATGTACGGAAACCTTTATTTGTCCCATATAGGCTTGTCTTTCTAAAAAGTACTTTGAATAAAGACATCATTAAAAATCCAACTGCCAACGCTAGAAATGGTGAAATGATTAATGCTTGAATGATTTTGATAAATCCTTCCCAGTTTAAAACAGCAAACCCAGCAGCAGAAACCGCAGCACCTGCAATAGAACCGATTAAAGTATGTGAAGAACTGGAAGGGATCCCGTAATACCAAGTTACTAAGTTCCATATAATAGCAGAAAGTAAAGCTGCTAAAATAATGAGGGAACCATTTTGTAAAAGGAACGGATCAACGATATCTTTTGTAATTGTTTTTGCAACTCCGGTAAAAGTAAGTGCTCCAACAAAGTTCATCACAGCTGCCATTAATACAGCAACTCGAGGTTTTAATGCTCTTGTTGAAACAGAAGTTGCAATAGCATTAGCCGTATCATGAAACCCATTTATAAAATCGAAGGCTAAAGCAAAAACGACAACAAGAATTGTAAGAATTAAAATAGAATCCATAAGGCGTACTCCTACGCATTTCGCATGATAATTGCTTCAATCGTAGTAGCTACGTTTTGGCAATAATCTGCAACTTCTTCTAGTTTTTCATATATATCTTTAAATTGAATAATCCGTATCGGGTCTTTTTCATTTAAAAACAGTTGTTTAATAGATGAACGAAGCACTTCATCACACTTACGTTCATAATCTTTAATAAGAACAGAATTCTCATGCATTTTAAGTAGCTTCTTCTGTGCAAGTAGCTCCATAGCTTTTACAATTTCATCTGTACTCTTCACAATATATCCTAAAAACGTACGCATTGAATCATCGATTTCAATAAGAGAGAACATTTCTAAATTTGCTGTGAAATCATCAATGCCATCTAAAATATCGTCCATTCTAACAGCTAATTGCAAAATATCCTCTCGTTCAATAGGAGTCATAAACGACTTGTTCAGCATAACAATTAGCTCATGAATTAGTTTGTCTCCTGCTGTCTCATAGTTTTTTACTTTTACGCTAATTTCCTTTAAATCTGCAACAGTTTCAATGCGGAAATCATCTGCATAGTGCGTTGCTTCTTGCACGTTTTTAGCAATATTTAACAAGGATGCGAAAAAGGGATCTGTTTTCTTTGAACCAATCATAAAAAAGCCTCCTGGACTTTAAAGTTTATTTTCAACGTTTTTCCTCAAATAGCATACCAAAAAAAATACAAAATCTACACACTTTTTACTTCAATTTATCAAAATTTACAATGCTGTAACATTACTACCTAAAATAAGGGTTAAAATGACGAAAAAAAGCGCTCTTTGTCGAATCAAATTCAAATATTTATAAGAATGTAAAAATATGAAACTTTCCATTAGTTCGTTCGTATATAAGTTATAAAAGTATAAAGAGGAAGGGGTGAGAGAAATAGAACAAATCTTCTTGTATGGATTATTCGCTATTGGGTTGATCACGATATTATATGTGTTGTTTGCAGATGCGATAGATGGAATGGACAGTGGAATTTTAAATCCTACGACTGTACTTACTTTCTTATTATTTATCTGTGCTACCGGGTTTATACTATTAAAGTTAACGAACTGGAACGAAGAAATAATTATCATCGTAGCACTTGTAGTTTCGAGCATAATAACATTTCTATTATACTTCTTTGTTCTTGTTCCATTAGCTTCTGCAGAAGTTTCAACAGCATATACAAATGAGTCACTGCAAGGTCAGGTCGCACGAGTAATTGTTCCTATTCCTATGGATGGTTTTGGAGAAATCGTTATTGAAACAGTGAATGGAATCATTTCGAAAAGGGCAACCGGATATGACCAAGAAGAAATTGAGTATGACAAGCAAGTGTTAATAATTGATGTGGAAGATGGTACATTTTTAGTAAAAGAATATGAGCCTTTAAAATAATAATAGGGGGAATGTGAAATGGATTTTGGACTTTTAATCGTAATAGGAATTGTAGTCTTTGTATTAATCGTTGTGCTTGCAGTATATATCACAAAATATCGTACAGTTGGCCCAGATGAGGCGCTTATCGTAACAGGAAGTTATTTAGGATCGAAAAACGTGCATACGGACGATTCCGGGAACCGTATTAAAATAATTCGCGGTGGAGGAACATTCGTATTTCCGGTATTTCAAAAAGGAGTACCCCTAAGCCTTTTATCGAGTAAGCTAGAAGTTACAACGCCAGAAGTGTACACAGAGCAAGGAGTTCCAGTGATGGCAGATGGAACGGCAATTATTAAAATCGGAGGATCGATATCCGAAATTGCCACTGCAGCGGAACAGTTTTTAGGGAAAACAAAAGAAGACCGTGAGAATGAAGCAAAAGAAGTATTAGAAGGTCATTTACGTTCCATTTTAGGATCTATGACAGTAGAAGAAATATATAAAAATCGGGATAAGTTCTCCCAAGAGGTACAAAGAGTTGCTTCTCAAGACTTAGCGAAAATGGGATTAATCATTGTTTCCTTTACGATAAAAGATGTTCGAGATAAAAATGGTTACCTAGATTCACTAGGGAAACCAAGAATTGCTCAAGTCAAAAGAGATGCAGACATCGCAACGGCAGAAGCAGAAAAAGAAACACGTATTAAACGAGCAGAAGCCTCTAAAGACGCGCAACGTGCAGAACTAGAACGAGCTACAGAAATTGCAGAGGCAGAAAAAGATAATCAATTGAAAGTGGCGGAATATCGCCGTGAACAAGATATCGCCAAAGCACGTGCTGACCAAGCATACGAATTGGAAACCGCACGTTCTAAACAAGAAGTAACTGAACAGGAAATGCAAATTCAAATTATCGAACGTCAAAAACAAATCGAACTGGAAGAAAAAGAGATCTTACGTCGTGAAAGACAATATGACTCAGAAGTAAAGAAAAAAGCAGACGCGGATCGCTATGCAATTGAGCAAAATGCAGCTGCATCTAAATCACGTGAAATTGCAGAGGCAGATGCGGAGAAATATCGAATTGAAGCAAAAGCAAAAGCGGAGGCAGAAAAAGTACGATTGGACGGACTTGCCAAAGCAGACTCTCAACGTGCTCAAGGGGAATCAGAAGCAGATATTATTCGCCTAAAAGGTCTGGCAGAAGCCGAAGCAAAACGCAAAATTGCCGAAGCATTCGATATGTATGGTCAAGCAGCGGTTCTAGATATGATTGTCCATATGTTACCGGAATATGCAAAACAAATTGCAAGTCCGCTTTCGAATATCGACAAGATTACTGTAGTCGATACAGGAAGTGGAGAAGGTGGCGGCGCAAACAAAGTGACGTCTTATGCAACTAATTTAATGTCTACCTTGCAAGAAACGTTAAAAGCATCCTCTGGAATTGATGTAAAAGAAATGCTTGAAAACTACTCTGGTAAAGGGAATATACGTCCAAGCATTGAACAGTTGACAGAAGAAGTAAAAAAGTCCAATGAACTCGTTCACGAAAAAGCAGAATAGCAACAAAATGAAAAGCGCTCAGAAAATATTTCTGAGCTTTTTCATTGTATTTCATTTATTCTAAATAAACTATATAATATATATACATAATGTAGGATATTGTCGAATGAATGGAGGCAAATAGCATGCTAACAATTGAACAGGTACAAGATATTAAGCAAAAGATGCATTTGCCGAAAGTTGTGACGGATAAATCTATAACAACTTACATAGGGAGTGCGAATGGCATTACGTATTGCTTATACACCTTACTTCCTTGGAGTACCTCTTGGATAAATTATATTCCAAACGAGCATGTAGAGTTTATAGAAAACTATACCATTCTATTTGGCGAGTTAGAGATTGAAAGAGACGGAGAAAAAATGACGCTATCTCCTGGTGATGTCCTTGATGCGAGACTCGATCATGCGGTTCATACTTGTTATGCAAAAGATACGGTGGAAATTCTGTTTGAAATGACTTCCTTTATCTTTGAGCCGAATTTTTTTGAGAGAGAAATTATTCAACGGGATGCATGGAAAATACAAGAAGTGGATGGGTATACTTACCATCACTGTGCTCGTATTAGAGATTACTCTATTGAACTGTGGAAAAGAATTAATCCTCAGAAAAGCTTAGCCATTATCAGTATAGGTTCTTATTTTCACGATATAGGAAAACTGGCTATTCCATTAGAGATTCTAACCAAACCAAGTAAATTGACGGAGGAAGAATGGAAAATCATCAAGAAGCATACTACGTTTGGTGCCGAAATGATGAGAAACCATGAAGTAGAACGCTTGCGGGAAGCCGCTTTTATTGTAGAACAGCACCATGAGCGGTATGATGGAAAAGGATATCCATACGGGCTCAAGGGTATTGAGATTTCATTAGAAGCTTCTATTGTTTCCGTAGTAGATGCGTTCGATGCAATGACAACGAACCGTGTCTATAGGGGGGCTATGACGATTGAAGAAGCTCTTCAAGAAATGAAAAACGGCAGAGGCACTCAATTTAACCCGCTTGTAGTGGATGAGTTTTTAAAAATGCTAGAAGAAAAAAACAACAAATGGTACTGAAAGGGAGAGAGAAAAATGTCTTATCGTATTGAACGTGATTCTATGGGAGAAATCCAAGTTCCACAAGATAGTCTTTGGGGAGCACAAACGCAAAGATCTAAAGAAAACTTTAAAATTGGTAATGAAAAAATGCCGGTTGGTGTTGTTCATGGACTTGCCCTATTGAAAAAATCTGCCGCAATAGTTAGTCACTCTCTAGGAAATTTATCAGAAACAAAAAAAGATGCAATTGCAGCAGCTGCAGACGAAATTCTAACAGGAAAACTAGATGCACATTTTCCATTAGTCGTATGGCAGACAGGTAGCGGTACGCAATCGAATATGAATGTGAATGAAGTAATTGCTCATCGTGGAAATCAACTCCTTGAAGAAAAAGGGAGCGAAGAACGACTTCATCCAAATGATGATGTTAACAAATCCCAAAGCTCAAATGATACATTCCCAACAGCTTTACATATTGCAGGAGTGCTAGCTGTCGAAAAGCAGCTTCTACCAGCAATTGATATATTAAAAGAAACATTAGGTAAAAAGTCAGAACAATTTATGGATATCGTGAAAATTGGTCGTACACACTTGCAAGATGCAACACCTCTTTCACTAGGACAAGAGTTTAGCGGTTGGCATCGTATGCTCGAAAAATCAGCTAAAATGATTACGCAAAGTGTGCAAGACATGAAAGAACTTGCGATCGGTGGAACAGCAGTAGGTACGGGACTAAACGCGCCGAAAGGATTTGGTGATTTAGTAGCAGCTGAAATTTCTAAGGCATTGAGTATTGAATTTACTTCAGCAAAAAATAAGTTCCACTCTCTTACAAGCTATGACGATGTTGTTTATGTACATGGTGCAGTAAAAGCACTTGCTGCAGACTTGATGAAGATCGCTAATGATGTACGCTTACTAGCAAGTGGACCACGTTCAGGTATCGGAGAAATTTCTATTCCAGAAAACGAACCAGGAAGTTCTATCATGCCAGGTAAAGTGAACCCAACGCAAAGTGAAGCGATGACAATGGTTGTTGCTCAAGTAATGGGGAATGATACAACAATCAGTTTTGCTGCAAGTCAAGGACATTATCAATTGAATGTTTTCAAACCGGTTATTATTCATAACTTCCTACAATCAGTTCGCTTATTAAGCGATGCAATTATTAGCTTTAACAATAATTGTGCAGTGGGCATTGAACCAAACTTAGAAACAATTGAGCACCATGTAAATAATTCACTCATGTTAGTTACAGCATTAAATCCATATATTGGTTATGAAAATGCTGCGAAAATTGCGAAGCATGCACATAAAAATGGTACTACATTGAAAGAAGCTGCTGTAGCGCTTGATTTATTAACTGCTGAAAAGTTCGAGGAAATTGTCCGTCCAGAAAAAATGATATAAGAAGAAAAGAGATTTATTCATATGAAAAAAATACTATTTATATGCCTCATTTCTATTTTAGTCCTTTCTGCATGTGGCCAGAAAGAGACGAAAGAGAATCACGAGGGACATGAAGACCATATTGCACATTTAGCAAATGGAGATATCCAAGAAACGACTGCCTCAACAGACGTGTTGCCAACATTTTTAGACAATCAGTCAGAGGATATGCAACTTGTGTATCAAGCAGCTGCCAAAGCACACGATGTATTAAAATGGATACCTTGTTACTGCGGTTGCGGTGATAGTGCAGGGCATAAGGATAACTTTAACTGTTTCGTTCAAGAGATAAAAGAAAATGGAGAAGTTGTGTGGGATGACCACGGAACACGCTGTGCGGCTTGTTTAGAAACGGCGGTTACTTCTATCAAAATGGTCCAAGAAGGTAAGTCATTAGTAGAAATTCGTAACACAATTGACGAAGCTTACAAAGAGGGCTATGCAGCACCAACTAAAACACCAATGCCGTCTTAACTAGCAAAACTGCTCCTACTCACGAGTTTGTGAGTAGGAGCAGTTTTTTGATGCAAAAGTGAGAACTGGTCATTATTTTATATAGTAGTCACTTATTAAAATATCACGTATCACTTCAGTTGGAATTTCAAACGTTACCATCCCCATATAACCAGGAGCTACCTCGTATTCGTCAAAGGATATAATAAGTTTATTATCTGCGGTAATGTAAAATTGTTGATCAGGTAAAATGGATGCAAAGCCATCTCCATCTTCTTCCAAAAAGTAAACAACTTCTTCATTTGCCATTTGTTTTTTCATTTCCTCTTTAATATAAGCAGAGATTACTTGCACATAGGAGTCATCTTTAAATAAGCTTGGTAATGTAATATATAATTCGTGTTCTTTATCGATATTGTCATATGTTGCAGACTCGCTACCTGAAGCCATTATTTCTAAGTTTCTGTTTTGAATTACGAGCAAAGAATCAGTGTCGGTCAACACTTCATAGTCTGCATTTACTGCGTAATTTCCCCCTCCTGCAGCTTTCATTTCCTCCATTTTCTTTTGGAAGTTATCGTAAAGTGCTTCGTTTTCTGCGATGTATTTGTCATTTAACATTTGTTCTAATTCTTTATTTTCTAAGCCTGTTACATTCGGAGTTGAGATGTCTGCATTAAAATTATCTTCTGCTATTTTAATCTCTTGCACGGTAACGACTTGAACGATGGAACCGAGCATCGGTACAGAGGAAAGGGATTGAGCTAGAGCTGGGCTTACATTGACGCTTGTTATAAATAATGCTGCCGCTGCCGCTAAACCGATTCCCCATTGTTTAACAGGCTTCCTTCTTTTCTGTTTTCTCTTTGCTTCTTTAATGGAGTTTTTCACTATATTATTTAATTCCATAGGTATTTCAACTTCTTCATATTTCTTTTTGGCATCCTGTAAATTCTTCATAATTCCACCTTCTCTTCCATGTTTATTCGCAGCTTTCGAAGTGCTGTATACAATCTCGTTTTGATGGTATTTGAATTTTCGTGCTGTATCTCTGCAATTTCATCTATTTTTAAATCCTCGAAAAAACGAAGTACAATAATCGTTTTATATGGTTCATTTAGATGGTCGATGGCTTCATATAAATCATAATCTTTTTCGAGATCATGCTGCTCGGGCAAAAACGTATGAAGGATATCATCATCCATTGCTTGCATACGACCGTGCTTTCGGATGAAATCTATTGCAGTATTTACAACAATACGATAAAACCATGTTTTGATATATCGCTCTTCCTCTAATCGATCTATTGAATTTAACGCTTTAAAAATGCTGTCTTGAATAATATCTAGAGCGTTCTCTTTATTTTTTACATAACTAAAAGCTAATCGATAATAATCGTTTTGATGTTCTATTATATAGTTTTCAACTAGTTGAAACTTTTCCTTATTCGTCATGACGTATATGAACTCCTTTTTCCCGTACCCGCGATTACGTTTCAAAGATTAGACGGGCAAGTGTTTTGGAAAGTTTGACTATCAATAAAATATTTCTTAAGAAATTCTTCATATTTCTCCTTCTAAAATGTTAAGAAACAATCTGTACAATAAACGAAAGCAGCATAAGGAAGGAGAAAACAAATGATTCAAATACAAAACGTTAACCATACATTTCTAATAGGGAAAAAAGGAAAAGAAAAAAAGGTACCTGTCTTAAAGGAACTATCCTTTGAAGTGGAAAAAGGGGAAATAGTTGCGATTGTAGGAAAAAGCGGATCTGGAAAATCCACTCTACTACATACAATAGCAGGCTTTATGAGTCCAGAACAAGGATCTATTATCGTGAATGGTCAAGAAACCGTCCATTTGAATGAAACAGAAAGAGCAAAATTCCGTTTAAATAACTTTGGGTTTATCTTTCAAAACTTTCAACTCATGCCTGGGTTAACTGCCTTTGAAAATATAGAGCTACCATTGAAACTAAAGGGAATAGCGCCTAAAAAAAGAAAAACGAGCGTGCAACTATTATTGAAAAAAGTAGGACTAGAGGAAGTAGCAGATCATTATCCAAATGAATTATCAGGAGGTCAACAGCAGCGCGTTAGCATTGCACGAGCATTGATCACTAATCCTCCGATTTTGTTTGCAGATGAGCCAACGGGTAGCTTAGATTCAGAAACCGAACAAGATATTTTGTTGTTAATACAAGATCTCAATCAAACAATGGGCGTAACGTTCGTTATTATTACGCATGACGAGGAAGTCGCAAACATTGCCCATCGTAAATTCAGAATGCGTGATGGGGTAATAGTGAAAGGAGATGCAAACAATGTTATTTAAAGATCAAGTTGACTTTGTAAGCCAACATATTAAGAAGAATAAACTACGTGTATTTATGACCGTACTAGCCGCCACGATGGGATGCGCATTTTTGATCGTCCTTGCTTCCATCGGATTTGGCATACAGGATACGATGCGTAAGGAAATATTAGAAGATCAAGCTATTACCGAGGTAGAAGTGTATACCAATAATGGAGAAGCACTCGACATTTCTCAAATTAGCGCAGTTGAGCATGTAAATGCCATTGTGCATAGAACTAGTATGGACATAATGGCAGTTTCTCAATTAGGCGAGCGTTCGCTTGAAGGGAATATGCTACTAACTAATTTTGCAGAAGAAGAAAAATCAAACCTTCAATTATCCGAAGGGCGTATGCCAACAAAGGAAAATGAAATTGTTGTAGGGTACCAGTTTGCAGAAAACTTATTAACAGATGCGGAACGTAAAGAAATGGAACAAAGTACAGAAGAGGATGCTGAGCCAATAGGGGGCTATAAAGAAACTCTCATCGGAAAAACTATTTCCATGTCTATGCAATCTTACGAAATGGATGAAGCATTCCCTGAAAAGTGGGACTTTACGATTGTAGGGGTAACAGAGAAACCGGCAAGGGACTGGTTTGTCGACACTAATATGTTAGTAGATGAATCGTGGAAAGACAAGTTTCAAGAAGTGTACGAGGCGAATACGGGGAACGAGAATCCGGACTTATTCTACTCTAGCACGAAAATCTACACTTCTAGCCTAGAGCATGTTAAATCGGTAACAGAAGAGCTAAAAGAAATGGGCTATAGTGTGTATTCCGTTTCAGAACAATTGGAGCAGTTAGATGTCTTTTTCATGGCATTTAAAATAGGACTTATCTTTGTTGGGACAATCGCAGTATTAATCGCGTCGATTGGTATTTTTAACACGATGACAATGGCAGTAACTGAAAGAACTCGTGAAATCGGAGTGATGAAAGCAATAGGAGCTAGTCCTAAACTAATTCAGCGTCTATTTTTAATGGAAAGTGCATGGATCGGGATTATCGGGACTGTGCTCGCAGTCATTATTTCATATGCAGTGAGTTTCCTAGCAAACTGGATATTGCCGATGGTAGTAGGAGCAGCATTAGGGGAGGACGAGTTCCAAGATTTATCGATGACATTCTCGCTAATCCCATGGCAGCTTGTGGTCATTGCATCTGTGATTAGCATCAGTGTGGCGATGATCTCTGGATGGAGACCAGCACGAAAAGCAACAAAGATTGATGTCATTCAAGCATTAAGACAAGAGTTATAAAGAAAGGTCGTCTCCGTTATGGAGACGACCTTTTATTGTGAAATGGTGAAATAAGCGAAGAATAGAACTAGTACAACTGCTGCGTTTAGTAAGTTGTAATTCATCCTCGAAATTTTTCTATCCATTTTCTCCGATTTGTTGATGAATGTTATCCCAACAAAGGTGATGAGTATAGCTAAGATTAAGGCCAGAATCGGTTGCATATTATATACACGTGCATCGATAAAATGGACAAGGATGATAGCGATGGCCATTGCCACACCATATGCTACTTTTTTTAGCGTTGGTTCTTTCATTGTCTACTCCTATCTAGGGAATAAGGCATCATTTCTTTCAATTCATTCTCCAAAAACGGCTCTGCATTTAGCATTTGCTTAAACTGCTTATAGCTTTCCATTTGTTCAGCATTTGCTTTTTTTCCATTTTTATAAGCCCGTATCAAGATGTTTTTCGGTGTGTTTTCCATATCGATAAACTCGACTAATTGAGCCTCATAACCGACCATATTAAGAATTTCCGCTCGAATCGAATCCGTTGCAAGTGCGGCAAACCGTTCTTTTATAAGTCCATGCTTTAGCATAATATCTAGCCCGGGTGCGTCTAGCTGTCTATTTAACTCATGCTGGCAGCAAGGGACACTTAAAATTACGCTCGCTCCCCATTTAACTGCACGGGAAAGCGCCATATCTGTTGCAACGTCGCAAGCATGTAACGTGACAACCATATCTACAGCTGTTTCATCGTTGTAATCATTTATATCTCCTACTAAAAACTCCAGCTGCTCATAGCCTAAATCATCTGCAATTTTTGCACATTCCTCAATTACTTCTTTTTTCAAGTCAAGACCCGTTACACGAATATCGAGGCCTTTTTCGATCTTTAAATAATGATAAAGGGCAAATGTCAGATACGATTTCCCAGATCCGAAATCTAGTATACGCACGGGTTTATCCTTTGGTAAATGGGCAAGCGTATCGTCGATAAATTCTATGAAACGATTGATTTGCTTAAACTTATCATACTTTTGCTTTTTCACTTTTCCTTCTTCGGTTTGCACGCCTAAACGAATAAGGAAAGGATAGGGAGTGTGTTCATCTAACAAATAATTCTTTTTCCGATTATGAGAAAGGTTCACTGTTTTTGTAGTCGCTGTTTTCTCCGATTTCCACATTACTTTGTTTTTCTTAGAAAGCTGGACTTGTACTTTCTCTGTTACGATGTCCGCATGAATTTGGCGGAACTGTTCTAACAGCTCATCCAGTGTATTTGCGAATTCGTCTAACTGCACATTTTCATGCTTTAAAATACGTTCATATTGGTATTCCAGTTGTATGTGATAGGTATTTTTTATTTCGATTGGTTTTAGCTTTACACGCTTTATTTCATTTGACTTCGCCCGTGGCTGGCTTATGGTTGCAGCGATTAGCTGTTTGTTTGTGATTTGATCTATTAGATATGCTTTCATTTCTTGAAATTCCATTAAAATCGCCTTCTTTTTCCGTAATATACTTGGAAATAGTGTAACATATCGGTGATATTTTAGGTTAGTTGGAAAATGGAGAACTTTAGTTGGAATTTCAGCCAGTTTAGTTGGAAAAATGAAAGCTTTAGTTGTAAAAATCGAGCATTTAGTTGTAATAGGAAATAAAATGGAAATTACTTAACATAAGTAAGCGTCTTCCCGGTCCATCCAAACAATATCGTAAGAATTGGGCTCAACAAGCAGAAAAATGCGAATGGCAAGTAATCAATTGTGGAGACTGCTAACACATTCGTGATGAATATGCCGCATACACTCCAAGGGACGAGTGGATTCACGACGGTACCAGCGTCTTCCATGACACGTGCCAAGTTTTTATTGGCAAGTCCTACTTTTTTAAACTGTGCTTGGAAGGATTCTCCCGTTAGTAATATTGATAAATATTGCTCTCCTATTAATGTATTCACACCAATTCCAGTAAAAGCAGCTGCCGTAATAACAGACCCTACGCTTTTCAATAAACTTTCTACCTTCGATAGCAAGCTTTGCACAATACCTAGTGTAAATAATAGTCCCCCCATACTTAGGGCAAGTATGACAAGTCCTATCGTGAACATCATGCTATTTATACCCCCGCGAGTAAGCAACGAGTCGACTGCTTCGATTCCTATACTAGATGTATAGCCATTAAATAATATATTCAGTACTTCCTCGAAAGGCGTATATTGAAAGAAGTAGGAAATACAAATAGCTGCAATAGAAGTTAATGCTAAGGCGATGATTGCAGGTACTTTTTTAATAGAAAGTATAAAGAGTAAAACAATCGGAAGTAGCGTATACCAGTGAATCATGCCTGTTTGAAGGAGACCTTCCTGAAAAACATTAATCTGATCTAGGTCTCGGAATTCTTTATTGGGTGATAAAATACCGTATCCAATGAGTGAAATGAAAAATGCTGGAATGGTCGTCCATCCCATATTGCGAATATGTTCAAACAAATCGACTTGAACAATGGCAGACGCAAGATTCGTCGTATCAGACAATGGAGACATTTTATCTCCAAAAAAAGCACCTGACACAATCGCACCCGCAGTAATGGCTAATGAAATATCCATTGCGCTCGCCATTCCGATAAATGCAACTCCCACTGTTGCAACTGTAGTTAAGGAACTCCCAATAGATAACCCAACAATACAAGTAATTAAAAATACAATCGAAAAGAAGAAATGTGGGGTGATAAATTGAAAGCCTAAATAGATAAGTGTGGGGATAGTCCCACCCATCATCCAGCTACTTATTAATATACCTATAAAGAAAAAGATGAAAATTGCACCGAGCCCTGCTTTTGAGCCTTCTACAAGTCCTTCTTCTAGCTTTTTATAAGGCACTCTTTTAAATAGCCCATATGTGATCAGTAGTAAAATAGCCAACAAAATAGGCATATGTGGAACTGCATCAAATTGAACAATACAAACTGCCATTAATGCAATAATCATAAACGTAATGAGAACAGCCTCTATAAAAGAAGGCGTAATTGTCGAACGAATTCGAAACATTGTAAATCCTCCTCCATGAAAATCGATTCAAACACTTTCGCACTTCAACGCTTTGAAGTGGCGAAGTAATTAGGATTTTATCACGTTTTATTATTAAGTCAATTAGTTAATAAATAGTCTATTTCGTCAGAATTTTGTGATAGAATGATAGGAATAGAAATAACATTCAAAAAGGGGAGATTTGTTTGTTAAACGAAAAAACAATAGGGCAGATTGTAAAAGAAGCAGCTAGAAAGTTTCCAGAAACAGAAGCATACGTATATCCCGAGCACGGGATTCGAAAAACATATAAAGAATTTGACGAAGAAACGGACGAGCTTGCAAAAGCGTTCATTGGTACGGGTATTCAAAAAGGGGAACATGTTGCGATTTGGTCTGACAACAAAAGAGAATGGTTACTAAGTCAGTTTGCAACAGGAAAAATGGGTGCTGTTCTTGTAACAGTAAATACGAATTATCAGGAAAGTGAGTTGGAGTATTTACTGCAGCAGTCCGATGCAACGACACTTATTTTATGTGAATCTTATAAAGGAACGTCTTATCTAGACATTATTCGAGCTGTTTGCCCAGACATCGAGAACTCAGAAAAGGGTAAGATACAATCTGAGAAATTACCACATTTGAAACGTGTCATTGTAATGAGTGAAAATGACTATCCAGGCATTTATACATGGACTGAGTTGCTGGCTCACGCAGAAAAGGTCTCTGATGAAACACTTGAGCAACTATCGAATTCCCTTCATAATGAGGATGTTATTAATATGCAATACACATCTGGTACAACCGGGTTTCCAAAAGGAGTTATGCTAACGCATAAGAATGTGGTGAATAACGGACAGCTTGTTGGTGATTATATTCATCTTACAGAAAATGACCGACTATGCATCCCCGTTCCGTTTTTTCATTGCTTCGGATGTGTCATGGGAACCATTGCATCTGTAACTCATGGAACGACAATGGTTATTATTGAACAGTTTAACCCAGAAAAAGTATTGCAAATGGTGCAGGACGAAAAATGCACTGCCTTACATGGTGTACCTACTATGTTTATAGCGGAGCTAAATCACCCAGATTTTGCTCAGTTCAATCTGAAATCATTGCGTACTGGAATTATGGCGGGATCCATTTGTCCAATCGAAGTGATGAAAAAAGTAATAGAAGATATGGGATTGTCGGAAATTACTATTGCATACGGACAAACAGAATCTTCTCCTGTCATTACACAAACAAAAACAGATGATGCGATTGAAAAGCGAGTTTCCACTGTTGGAAAAGCACATCCTGGAGTAGAAGTGAAAATTATCGATCCGGTAACAGGAGAAGATACACCTGCAGGAGTTCCAGGTGAGTTATGTACGAGAGGTTACTTAGTGATGAAAGGCTATTATAAAAATGAAGAAGCGACAAAATCTGCGATTGATGCAGAAGGGTGGCTTCATACCGGGGATATCGCGGTTATGGATGAGGAAGGGTATATCGATATAACTGGTCGTATTAAAGACATGGTCATCCGTGGCGGGGAAAATATATATCCAAAAGAAGTAGAGGAATTTTTGTATCAGCACCCATCCATTCAAGATGTCCAAGTAGTAGGAGTTCCTGACCCGAAATACGGAGAGGAGCTTATGGCATGGATTATATTAAAAGCAGGGGAAAACTTAGATGCTGAGCAACTAAAGGATTTTTGCAAAGGGAAAATATCACATCATAAAATTCCGAAATATATTGAATTTATCGATGCATATCCAATGACAGCATCCGGTAAAATTCAAAAGTTTCTCCTTCGGGAAATGTCGAAAGAAAAAGCCTTCGTATAAGATATTTCCCGGGAAATCGACAAAAAGAGATGACATATTTCTTAGTCATCTCTTTTGTTCTTTTATAATAGATAGAGGGAAGGGCTGGTAAAATGTATTTAGACCATATCGTTCATCACGTAACAAAGACGCCAAATCAGGTGACCATAGATTGGAGTGAGACGGGAGCTCATGCAGTTATTGGAGGACAGCATACATATTGGGGGACATATAATGCACTCTTATATACCAAAACGAGCTATATAGAGTGGTTAGCAATTGAACATAAAGAAGTTGCTGAAAATGCCAATCATCCATTAATCAATCTATTGTTACATGATTTGAAATCAGCCCCTGGGTTTGGAACGATTTGTATTCGTACGACATCCATTGACGAATTACATAAGCAACTGGAAGCGAAAGGTATAGAAACCTCAGGAGTATTACATGCTGAAAGAAAAACAACCAGCGGTCTAATACGTAGGTGGAAGATGCTGTTTGTTAAAGAAGAAATAAGTGATGCCCTTCCTACACCATTTTTCATCGAATGGGAGGAAAGTGATGAGGAGCGCTATCAATCACTTCGAGAAGATGGCACAATTAACGAAAGTAATTTACAATTAAGGATCTCAGCATGTGAGTTTCATGTATGTGAACCGAGGGAAATAATGAATAAATGGAAAAGATATTTCGATTTAGTAGAAGAAGATGAACATATACTTTTACTAAACAATACAAAGCTAGTCTTCAAAAAGTTAGAAAACGGAAAGAAAGAAAGACTAAAAGTGGTTCATATAGAAGGATTAAAAGATAAAGAAACAATACTGTATGAACAGGCAACGTATCACTTCCATTAGGAGGAGGAATTATTTTTGGAGGATTTTTTAGAAAAGGCGATCATTGTTGCGGTTAATTTGCAGCATGATGAGCATTTTGAATATGGATTAGAAGAATTGCACAATTTAGCAGAAGCGCTAAATGTTGAAGTAGTGGGAGAGGTTACGCAAAATCTAGAGCGTGTGACGAATTCGCATTATGTTGGAACTGGTAAAGTGGAAGAGATTAAAAACTTTTATGAAGAAGCCGGTGCCAATCTTGTTATTTTTAATGATGAACTAAGCCCTTCACAAATTCGAAATCTAGAGAGTGACTTAGAATGTAAAGTAATCGATCGAACGATGCTTATTTTAGACATTTTTGCCAGACGAGCAAAATCGAATGAAGCACAAATGCAAGTAGAATTAGCGCAGCTTCAGTATATGCTTCCACGACTAGTTGGACTCCGCGCATCTCTAAGCAGACAAGGTGGAGGTACTGGTGGTGGTTTTAAAAACCGTGGTGCAGGGGAAACAAAGCTAGAGCTAGATAGACGTAAGATTGAAGACCAAATTGCCAAACTAAAACGCGAGCTAGAGCAAGTTAAATACCAGCGAGAGACGCAAAGAAAACAGCGTAAGAAAAATGCAATTCCAGTCGTATCATTAGTAGGATACACAAATGCAGGTAAGTCCACTATTATGAATCAATTACTTCATAAAGTTGGGCAGACAGATTCCAAGCAGGTATTTGAAAAGGACATGCTATTTGCTACACTTGAAACTTCTGTTCGTCAGATTAAGTTACCAGACCAAAAAGAGTTTTTATTAACCGACACGGTTGGATTTGTTAGCAAACTACCTCACCATTTAGTCAAAGCATTCCGTTCTACTTTAGAAGAGGCAAGAGATGCAAGCTTATTACTACATGTAGTTGACGTTTCGAATGCTGAGCATCGTTATATGATGGATGTTACTAACGAAACATTACTCGCTGTTGGCGTAGAGGATGTTCCAACCATTTATGTATACAATAAATCGGATTTAGCGGATATGAAATACCCGTATGTATCTGGAGAGAATATTTGGATTTCTGCTAAAGAAGGAGCAGGTCTAGACGAACTGCTAGGAATGATTAAGAAGCATATTTTTTCTGACTATATTGTGTGCAACATGTTAATCCCTTTTGACAGAGGTGACCTTGTCTCGTATTTAAATGAACATGCTTCTGTAGAGTCAACTACTTACGAAGAAGAAGGTACACTAGTGAAAGTTGAATTAAAGAAATCAGACTATGATCGTTTACAACAATTTGTCTTCGTACAAGAATAACAAAAGAAGCTTATCGCCTGTGCGATAAGCTTCTTTTTATACTTCTTGGAACTGGATATTATGCAACCTAGCAAAAATACCATCTTGCGCAACTAATTCATTATACGATCCATCTTCTGCGATACCATCTTCGGTTACAACTAATACGCGGTCAGCATCCCGAATAGTCGCAAGTCGATGCGCAATAATAAGTGTAGTGCGATTTTCTGCAAGCTCCATTAATGATTTTTGAATTATTTTCTCTGTTTCCGTATCAAGGGCAGAGGTGGCCTCGTCCAATATTAAAATTGGAGGATTCTTTAAAAACATACGAGCAATGGCAAGACGTTGTTTTTGACCGCCTGATAATTTAAGTCCTCTTTCTCCAATTTGCGTGTCATACCCATGTGGAAGACCGGCGATAAAATCTTCTAAATGGGCTTTTTTTGCTGCCTCTCGAATTTCTTCGGTAGTAGCATCTTTTTTTCCGTACGCAATATTTTCTTCAAGTGTGCCGGTAAATAAGAAGACATCTTGTTGTACAATTCCGATTTGAGAACGTAATGATTTCATTGTGACGTCTTGAATATTTAGTCCATCAATTGAAATGGTCCCTTCATTCACCTCATAAAAACGTGGAATAAGTGAACATATAGTTGTTTTTCCGGCTCCAGACGGACCAACAAATGCCACCGTTTCCCCTGATTTGATCGATAAATTGATATCCTCTAATACAGATTTATGCTCATCGTATCGGAAGCTAACATTCTCAAATTCAATATCTCCATTTAAATGAGAGACACTTAGAGCATTTGGTCGATCTTTAATCTCCGGTTCTTGTTCCATAAGATCTAAAAAGCGTTTAAATCCAGCCATCCCTTTTGGATATAGCTCAAGCAGGGCAGTGATTTTATCAACGGGTTTGATCAACACATTGACATAAAGGATAAAACCAACAAGTTCTCCTGGTTTAAGTAATTCTTTATAAGTAAACCAAGCTCCCACCACAAGTACTACTAACGTTACAAGGCGAGTCATCATATAAATACTCGAATGTGTGCCTGCCATTACTTTATAGGCTTTGAGTTTTGCTAGACGGAATTGTCCATTGTCTTGTTTAAAACGAGCTATTTCAAAATTTTCATTCGTAAATGATTGGACCACTCGTACACCGGATACACTATCTTCAACACGTGCATTTACATCAGCGATTTTACCGTACATGTTTTTCCAAGCCTTGTTCATCATAATATTTCCGTAAGTTGCGACAATAGCTAAGAAAGGAACCATTACAATTGCTATAACGGCAAGCTCTGGATTGAGATTGAACATGATTATAAAAGCACCGATAAGGGTCATAATAGCAATGAATAAATCCTCAGGTCCGTGATGGGCCAGTTCACCGATATCAAATAAGTCATTGGTAATACGGCTCATAACATGTCCCGTTTTAGTATTATCAAAAAAACGGAAGGACTGCCGTTGCACATGATTGAACAATTGCTGGCGCATATCAGTTTCGATATTAATACCGAGCTTATGTCCTAAATAACTCACAACATAGTTTAGGAAAGTGCTCAATATATAAACGAGCAACAGTAAAATACTAACTTTTACAATCATATTCCAATCGCCAGTTGGTAATAATACATCAATAAACCATGACACAGCCATAGGAAATACTAGTTCTAAGATGGCTACAAATACTGCACTACTAAAATCAATGACGAATAACCGTTTATGTGGTTTATAAAATGAAAAAAATTTCTTTAGCACCAAATCTCCCTCTTCCTTCTATACATAAAGACTATTATAGCGAACAATTTCATAAAACGAAATAATTGGATAATTTTTGACAGAGAAAAGGGAGGGCGGTATAATGGATGTCTCAGTTTAGAAAAGAGGGTAAAGTATGTTTTCAAAAGAAGAAATAGTTAAGTCAGTCCCACAAAAAGGCTTCTTTGGACATCCGAAAGGGTTATTGTCCTTATTTTTCACAGAGTTTTGGGAGCGTTTTTCATACTACGGTATGCGCGCAATTCTAATCTATTATATGTACTACGAAGTAACACAGGGAGGATTGGGACTAGACCGAACCACTGCTAACTCTATAATGGCAGTATATGGTTCTCTTGTTTATATGTCAGGAATTATTGGAGGTTGGATAGCCGACCGCCTATTTGGTACGACAAGAACTGTATTCTATGGTGGAGTTTTAATAATGCTCGGGCACATCGTATTGTCGTTTCCAGGTGGAATTACGCCACTATTTATTTCGATGGCACTGATTATCATAGGAACAGGGCTATTGAAGTCTAATATCTCCACAATTGTTGGTGATTTATATTCAGAGAAAGACGCTCGTCGTGACTCTGGGTTCAGTATTTTCTATATGGGTATTAACATGGGTGGATTCCTTGCACCTTTAATCGTTGGTACTATTGGTCTTGAGTATAATTTCCATTTAGGTTTTGGACTAGCAGCTGTTGGAATGGCATTGGGATTAATCGTCTTCTTACTAACGAAGAAAAATAATCTTGGATTAGCTGGTTCGTATGTGCCAAATCCAATGTCTAAGGAAGAACGCAAAAAGGTATTTAGTAGAATTGGTATTGTCATTGTAATCGTATTAGTTCTTGGATATATCTTAGTGCAACAAGGGATTATGACAATCGATGTATTTACAATGACGGTATCTATTTTAGGTATTGTTATTCCTACTTTGTATTTCATCGTTATGTATAGAAGTGATCGAACAACGGATGATGAGAAGTCAAGATTGCTTGCTTATATCCCGTTGTTTTTAGCGGCAATGATGTTTTGGGCAATACAAGAACAAGGATCGAATATATTGGCGCAGTATGCAGATGAGCGTGTTAATCTGATGATAGGATCTTTTGAGATTTCACCTGCATGGTTCCAATCGTTAAATCCGTTATTTATCATTGTGCTTGCACCTGTTTTTGCTTGGATGTGGCTAAAACTTGGTGATAGACAACCATCTACACCTAAAAAGTTTGCATTCGGATTATTCTTTGCAGGGATGTCTTTCATTGTGATGATCATTCCAGCGTATATGAATGGAACAGAGACACTTGTTAATCCATTTTGGCTTGTACTTAGCTTCTTCTTAGTTGTACTTGGTGAGCTACTTCTATCTCCAGTTGGTTTATCTGCAACAACGAAGCTTGCACCAGGAGCGTTTGCGGCTCAAACAATGAGTTTATGGTTTATGACGAACGCATCCGCACAAGCGATCAACGCACAAGTGGTTAAACTATATTCACCAGAAAATGAAGTATTATACTTCGGTGTAATTGGTGTCATTGCACTTGTCATTGGATTGTTATTGTATTTAATGACACCTTTAATCCAAAAGTACATGCGTGGAGTAAAATAAATTATAAATGCGAAAGGGATGCGGCAGATTGCATCTCTTTCGCATTTTTTTATCTAGTCGGGTTTAATGAGAGTATTGGTAAATGAATAATCATGAAAATAAATGAAACCTTTCCGAAACTTTACTCGTATAATAATTATCAAAGCATGAAGGGATGATAACTAATATGAAGAAATGGACAACGCTAATAGCGGTAGCCACATTATCATTAGGTTTAGCTGCATGTAACGAGACTGCTAAACCAGCAGAAAAGACAGAGGTAACAAAAAAGAGTGAGTTAACACTTCAAGAAGTATATGATAAATCTATTGCTGCATCAGAAGAACTGAAGAGTGTACGAGCAGTTATGGATCTAAATCAAAAAATGAATATACCGAATGAAGAAAATGAATTGGAAATTAGTTCGAAAATGGATATGGAATATATAGTCGAACCAATGCAGATGCATCAAAAAGGGACTTCTACTGTAAGTGGGCTAGTGGAAGGCATGACTGATCAAACATCTAAATCCGAAAGTTACATGACTGCGGATGAGTTCTATGTATACGATGAGTCTACCGGTGCCGGACAATGGATGAAGCTCCCACAAGAAATGATGGTGGGAATTATGAATGCTTCAGAACAAGCGAATGCGTCTGACCAGTTGAAGCAGATTGAAGGATATTTAGATGACTTTACGTTCGAACAAGATAATGATAACTATATATTAACGCTTGAAGCTTCAGGGGAGAAATTCACAGAATTAGTAAAAACGCAAGTTGATGAAGTAATGCAATCAATGGGTATGGGAGAAGAGATTCAAATGGATTTCGATATTCACTCAGTAAACTATTTGATTCACATTGATAAAGAAACGTTCCAAACGAATAAATTAGATGTTGTGTTTGATATGGATATGGATATAGACGGTGAAAAAATGAACATTGTACAAGATGTAAAATCTACTTTCTCTGGTTTCAATGAAGTAGAAGAAATCGTTATTCCACAAGAAGTAATCGATCAAGCTGTAGAACTATAAATAGAAATAGGTTAAGAGACTGCTCTGGTTGTTGTAATTAAACGACAATCGGGAGCAGTCTTTTTATTTACTCTCTTACCTATAGTTATAGTAAAATTGTAATAGAAGAATAAACATTATATATAATATATCCTTAAATGAAAATCATTGTCATTTATAGGTTGACTTGTATTAGCAAACTGCTATAATGAAGTTGGTGAGTAAATGATAATGATTTTCACTATCGTAAACTCCTAAATAGTACGTAGTAGAGAGACATAAATAAAACTAATTAGTAGAACTTTCTTCTTATCTCTCTTTGTTGGAAGAAGCAATTGCCGTTCTTCTATGTAAAATAAATTGAATACTCAGTGTTGGCCATAATTTTCACTGAGAATCAAAGAAATATGGGGTTAAAAATGAGACTGTGGATGTTGATTATTGCAGTAATCATCCTATCGTTTATTTCGCTATTTATTGGTGCGATTAATATAAAGCCAAGTGATTTGCTTAATTGGGAATCGTTAGAAACACAAATTTTCTTAATTAGTCGTTTACCAAGATTATTAGCTATTATATTAGCTGGCGCAGGGATGGGTATTGCAGGTTTAATTATGCAAAGTTTAAGTAGAAACAAATTTGTATCGCCAACAACGGCTGGTACATTAGATGCAGCAAAATTAGGAATTATCATATCAATGATGTTCTTTACAAGTATGTCCTATATTGGACAGATTCTTTTCAGTTTTGCTTTTGCTTTAATTGGTACATTCATTTTTATGCAATTGCTTGAACGAATTAAGTTTAAAGATGCAGTGTTTGTTCCACTTATCGGGATTATGTACGGAAATATTATTGGAGCAATATCTACTTTCTTAGCGTATGAAGGTAATATTCTACAAAACGTGGATACATTTTTCCAAGGGAGTTTCACGTTAGTTGTATCTGGGCGTTATGAACTTCTTTATGTAGCTGTACCGGCGATTATTCTTGCTTATATTTATGCCAATAAATTTACCGTGGCAGGTATGGGTGAGGATTTTGCTAAAAATGTCGGTTTAAGCTATCGAGCGGTAATGAATATTGGATTAATTATTGTTGCAGTTATTTCCACTACTGTGATTTTAACTGTTGGTATTATTCCGTTCTTAGGGTTAATAGTACCTAACCTTGTTTCCCTTTATTTAGGGGATAATTTACGTAAAACAATTCCACATACCATCTTTCTTGGCGCAGCTTTCTTATTAATCTGCGATATTATTAGCCGATTAATCGTACATCCATTTGAAATTCCAGTAAATACAACTGTAGCAGTAATCGGTAGTGCGATCTTCTTAATTATGTTATTTAGGGGGAAAGCATATGCGAAAAAATAGTACGAAGCTAATAATACTAGCAGTTATTGCTATCATATGTATGTTGTTATTTGCTTTTTACAATATACAAGGTGGTTTTAGTTATGCGTTCCCGAAACGTTTAGAACGATTATTTGCAATGGTCATTACAGGTACTGCAATCGCCTATGCAACAGTAGCATTCCAAACCGTAACCCACAATCGATTGTTAACGCCATCGGTTATGGGGATTGACTCCATGTATGAGATTGTTCAAACGATTATTTACTTTGCACTTGGATCATCGTCCATCTTTGTTGTAAGTCGTTATTTAAATTTTAGTGTATCTATTATTGCAATGGTTCTGTTTGCTTTAATCTTATATCGCTTCTTATTCCGTGCTGATAAGTATCCTATCTTCTTGCTTTTATTAGCAGGTATGATTATCGGTACACTACTTGGAAGCTTGGTTACCTTTATGCAAGTAATTATTGATCCAGTAGAGTATGAAAGCTTACAAGCTCGTTTGTTTGCTAGCTTTATGAACGTAAAAACAGAGTTGCTATTTATATCAGCAGGTATTGTAATCTTAGCGTTTGTTTATGGTACACGGATATTACATAAGTTAGATGTTATGTCTTTAGGGCGTGATAATGCCATTAACTTAGGTATTAACTATGACAAAATGGTTTTACGTATATTAATTTTGTCTTCCATTTTAATTGCAGTATCTACAGCATTAGTAGGACCCATTACGTTTTTAGGATTAATTGTTTCTAACTTAGCGTATCAGTATTTTGCTACATATAAACATTGGGTTTTAATAGTAGGTGCAAGTTTAATAAGTATTATTGCATTAGTCGGCGGACAATTTTTAGTGCTTCATGTATTTCATTTAACTACAACAATTAGTGTAATTATCAACTTTATCGGTGGTCTTTACTTTATTTACTTATTACTAAAGGAAAGTAGGAAAGCAGGATGATTGAGATAAAAGGGCTTTCTAAAAGCTTTGGGAAAAAAACGGTTGTCGAAGATGTTACATTGAAAATTCAAGCAAAAGCCATTACGTCCTTTATTGGACCGAATGGAGCGGGAAAATCAACGCTATTATCTATGGTAAGTCGTTTGTTAGATGCAGATACTGGTGAGGTATTGTTAGATCAATCCGACGTGAAAAAAATGAAATCAGATTCATTTGCTAAACGCGTTGCAATTTTAAAGCAAACAAATCATTTAAATATTCGTTTAACAGTTAGAGAGCTTGTATCTTTTGGACGTTATCCGTATTCAAAAGGTCGTTTAAACGAAGAAGATCAAAAATTTGTGGACCAGGCATTAGAGTATATGAACTTAACTGAAATGCAAGATAAGTTTTTAGATGAGCTTTCTGGTGGTCAAAAGCAGCGTGCCTTTATTTCTATGGTTATTGCACAGGATACAGAATATATTTTACTAGATGAACCTTTAAATAATCTAGATATGAAGCATTCTGTACAGATCATGAAAATCTTGCGTAAATTAGTAGATGAGTTAGGTAAAACGGTTGTTATCGTATTGCATGATATTAACTTTGCCTCTGTTTATTCAGATCGTATCGTTGCGTTGAAGGATGGACGTCTAGTAAAAGATGGGCCAACACATGAGATTATTAATTCGAAGGCTTTACGTGAAGTGTATGATATGGACATTCCTGTTCAAGTACAGGATGGTTGTCGAATTTGTGTATATTTTAATTCACATAATTGATTTTAATTTTTTTAATCTTAAAAGTGATTGACAATTGTAATAGACTAATTTAGAATGAAATCTAGTTAAATGATAATGATTATCACTATCAATTGAAGAAGAGATACTAGGAGGAGAAATTTAGAATGAAGAATTGGAAGTTTTTAACCGCTGCATCAGCGTTAGTATTAATGTTAGCTGCATGTGGATCAGAGGAAGCAGAAACACCAAAAACAGATGATACAAACCAAGCAACTGAAACAGAAAAAGAAGAGGTAGCGGAAGAGTCAGCATTCCCTATGACAGTATCTTCGTTAAGTGCTAATCGTGAAACTGAAGAGGGAGCTTCCATTACATTTGAAGATATTACTTTAGAGGAAGAGCCAGAGCGCATCATTAGTTTAGACTATGGTTTCTTAGATACACTTGATGCATTAGGAGTTGAAGGTATCGTTGGTGTAGCAGCTGGTGGTGGTAAAGGGAACATTCCAGCACACTTAAAAGAAAAATATGCACCAAGCGATGAGATAGCTGACGTTGGTACATTAAAAGACATTAACTTTGAAGCAGTAGCAGCTGCTAACCCTGACATTATTTTCATCTCAGGTCGTCAAGCTCCATTCTATGAAGAATTAAAAGAAATTACACCAAACGTAGTATTTATTGGTTCGGATAACTCGAACTATATTGATGCAGTTTATGAAACAGTTGACCTAGCAGCTGAAATCTTTGATAAAGCTGACAAAGCAGAAGAGTTAAAAGCTGGATTACAAGAAAAAGTAGATGCTGTAAAAGAAAAAGCAGCTGGCTATGAAAATGCATTAGTAGCTATGTATAATGACAAAAAAGTATCTGGTTTCGATAATGGTGAAGATTCTCGTTTCGCATATGTATACAATGACTTCGGATTTGTACCAGCAACTACTGATATTAAAGCTTCTTCACATGGTTCCGATTTCTCTTATGAGTCAATACTTGCTGTAGATCCAGAAGTACTATTAATCGTTGACCGTACTGTTTCAGACGTAGAAACAATTAAAGCTGATATCGAAAATGATATTATTAAACAAACTCGTGCTTACAAAGAAGGTAAAATCGTATACTTAGATGGTACGAACTGGTACTTCTCAAGCAACGGTATCACAACTGAAGCAGATAAATTACAAGAAATCTTAGATGAATTAAAATAATTCATCCTATAAAGTCAGTGGAGCTACCCTAAGCGTTTGCTAATAGGGTAGCTCTTAATTCTTTATATGAAAAGAATTGGGAACATATAAGCCGGTCATAAAGCGGAAAATTAAAGAGCATGACGGTAAATCACCTAAACCAGAATACGTTATTTTCATGGACCCGGGAAACTATACCATTGTAGAATAATTAATTAAATAATACTGTGATTATAATAATCCATGAGGAATTAAACCTCGTGGATTTTTTTGTGGCTTCTCATATTATAAGACTAATACAATATCGTTTGCTAGGGAAACTGCGCGGTAAAGCTTTATTAGGTGTCCGCCGTGATTTTCACTCCAGTCGGGCGCTTTCCGTGGGGTGAGCGATGAGCCATCCCCTCCGCTTTGGGCGTCGTTGGGATGTCTCATTAGCCCACCAGAGGAACGAAGGCTAAGGTCGCCACCTCGTGTGGCAATGCCTTCGAAACCAACATCCTGTTGGCCTCCACAGGAGTCGACGCCTGAAGTGAAAATCAATAATAACTACTTGTTTATTCATTATCGGCTTGCTAAAACCAACTATTAAACAGTTTCTCAACTGGTTAAATCTAATAAATGGTGAAGTGCGACAATATCCACTTTGTCTGCGATAAACTAGCCCTTGAACACGATAAAATACCGGCTGAACGCGACAAAGTCGATGCTTTTTGTAAAGCAATCCCCAATAATGCGCCATTATTATCGGCGTCTCACTCCAAGTAAACTTGTTTTATGAATAATTGGTTGCTCTCAGGGGAAATTTGGTTGCTTTCAGACTGTCTCTAGTTGCTCTCAACAGTCATTTGGTTACTCTCAGGCTAGGACTGGTTGCTTTCACTGCTTTTTGGTTGCCCTTATCCATTTTCTGGAGATACTTATTCTGTAACAACTTAATTGAAGGGATATACTACGTCGGCGCGAGACTCCTGTAGTCACTCGCGACGAAGTGACTCGGCGCTCGCCCGTGGAAAGCGAAGCGCCGTCGTACTGAATCCAAGTGGTCACTTTCTTCCACTCACCACCACGCAGTTTCCTATATAGCGAACCCATGCCGAATAATATCCATGCAATTGTGTATTGTAATTATGTAGTCTATACTTTTATCATGAATAATTTTGAGAGGAGTGGGATACAATGAAAAAATGGTTTTATCCACTTGGACTTGTAACACTACTTGGATTTGCCGCATTATATATAACTTTTACATCAGAAGAAATGGTGCAACTGGATCGTAAAATGAGCGAACTTATTTATGGCAATCAATTCATCACGTTATTTCATTATATAGGAGAACAGAAATTTATTGTTATCATGATGTTGATCTTATTCGCCTACTTATGGATACGCTCGAAAAATTATCGTGGTATGTTATTTGGATTGTTTTCTGTAGGTGTAGGGAACGTGCTCAACCAGCTTATGAAAAAGTGGGTGGAAAGAGAGCGACCAGATATTCCGAATCAGCTAGAAAGCTTTAGTTTTCCGTCTGGGCATGCGATGGTTGGATTATTGTATATATTTACGATTGCCTATTTCTTAGCCGAACATCAAACGAATAAAAAAGTTCGCGTGTCAATATGGATTGGTGCACTTATACTTACCGTTCTAATTGGATTATCGAGGGTTGCAGAAAGTCGCCATTATGCTACCGATGTGTTTGCAGGATGGATGGCAGGGTATACATGGTTTATCCTCGTTGTATTATGGTACGAATTTCGAAGTAACATTTTTAAAAAGAATAGACCCTAGAATCCTTTCCTCCTCTTGGAAAGGATTTTTTCAAAAGGAGTGTAAGAAGTATGTTTGAACTACCGGATGAACTAGTCACACTTGGCAAGGAAAGAATAGAAGGATTCCCAGTAGAAGGCTTTGTCAGAGGGAAAGGACCTAAAAATCCTACTATCCTGCTAATAGGAGAAGCACCAGGAGAGAATGAAGCGGTCCAAGGGATGCCATTCGTAGGTAGAGCAGGAGATGAATTAGTGAAATCTCTTACAAGTATCGGTTTAACAAGAGATAACGTCTATATGACAAGTGCGGTGAGAAGTCGTCCATATATTTGGAAAGATAAGAAAGCAAGAAATGGTGAAATAACGAAGAGGAAATACAATCGTCCACCTACTCAACAAGAAATAATTGCCCATGCACCTGTCCTCGATTATGAACTAACCCATATAGCGCCAGTCGTCATAGTTACGTTAGGAAATGTAGGACTGCAACGGTTACTTGGCAAAGATGCAAAGGTATCTGCTCTACATGGGCAGTTGATCGAACATGAGGTACAGCATTTAGCATCGCTAGAAGAAAATAAATTCAAATGGTCAGAGGAAAAGTATTTAATCATTCCAACATACCATCCCGCAGCTGTATTTTATCGTCCTTCCAATCGGGATATTTTAGAAGAGGATTGGGCGAAAATAGGGCAATATATTGCTTCAGCAAAATTAAAATTTTCATGAGTCTAAAAGAATTGCGTGAGGGAAACTTAATGCGTATAATAAATGAAAATCGATATTTAGAAAGAAGTGGATACAGGTGGACGGGAATGTTGTCTTTGCATTATTACTTACGTTATTTGCAGGTCTAGCAACAGGGATAGGTAGTTTACTATCATTGTTAACGAAACGTACAAATACGAAGTTTTTATCTATGGCATTAGGTTTTTCAGCAGGGGTAATGATTTATGTCTCATTAGTGGAGATATTTGTGAAAGCTAAGGATTCGTTAACAGCGGAACTCGGTACAACAAACGGATATTGGATGACAATTTTTGGTTTTTTTGCAGGGATGATTTTTATTGCAATAGTAGATCGTTTACTGCCGAAAATAGGGAATCCACATGAAGTAAAAAGTGTAGAGGACATGGACAATGGACCTACTAATGCAGAGTATACGAAGCTCATGAAAATGGGAGTCTTTACGGCACTAGCAATAGGCATTCATAATTTCCCGGAAGGTATTGCTACATTTGCATCGGCTTTACAAGATCCTAATTTAGGAATTGCAATCGCGATTGCAGTTGCCATTCATAATATTCCGGAGGGTATCGCAGTAGCTGTACCTATTTACTATGCAACTGGTAATAGAAAAAAAGCATTTAAATTATCTTTTCTTTCAGGACTTGCTGAACCGGTTGGAGCATTTGTTGCGTATTTAGTATTAATGCCATTTTTAAACGGGGTTGTTTTTGGAGTAGTGTTTGCCGCAGTAGCAGGTATTATGGTGTTCATTTCTTTAGATGAATTATTACCGGCAGCTAAAAAGTACGATGAGACACATTCTTCTATTTACGGCGTAGTAGCTGGAATGCTTGTAATGGCACTAAGTTTAGTATTAATGGCATAAAGGCAAAAGTATAAAAAAGCAGTGCAGTTCTCAATTAGAGAAGACTGCACTGCCATTTTTATTTTTTACAACAATACCGCTTCGGTTCATCTCCACTGGTACAAGCTGAAAGTTAGGGAAAATCCCATCAAGCTTAGAAATGAACTCCTGCTCCGACCCTTTTTGTACAAGTGAGAGAAGGGTAGGACCTGCGCCGCTAATACAAGTACCAAATGCACCTGCATTTTTGGCTGCTACCTTAATCTCTCTACTCTCGGGGATCAGATCAAGACGATACGGTTCGTGAAACAAATCTTGCTCCATGTATACGCCAGCCTGTTCAAATGATTGAGAGAGAAAAGCGGCAGTAAGTAAACTAGCGGTTGCACTGGCTTGTGCAGAAACCTGACGTGTGTAACTATCTGGTAAGACATTTCTAGCCGCTTCTGTTTTTAGCTCAAAGTTAGGAATAAATAAAACAAAAGAAGCATCAATATGATACGCATGAAACACATGGATTTCTCCATTATCTGCACTCGATGAAATTGTAAAGCCACCAAATATAGAAGCGGCTGCGTTATCCGGATGACCTTCCATCAAGGTTGCCACTTTTAACTTATCTTGTGCAGTTAGCTCAAGTTCAAGTACTTGATTGGCAAGTTCAACCCCCGCAACGATAGCAGATGCACTGCTTCCCATCCCACGAGCAAGAGGGATTTCACTTCTCACGGATAGATGGCAAGGGGGGAGGCTTTGACCATATAATTCCGCTGTTTTCTCAGCAGCTTGAATTATTAGATGATCTTTTGGGTTGGGAACGTCCGGTAAGTTATCGGATAAGTTATCAATCTTCCACGCAGAAGCTAGTTCAACCTCTAACTCCAAGTATTTATCTAACGCAATCCCAATCGAATCAAAACCAGGTCCTAAATTCGCTGTACTTGCAGGAATGGAAATCGACCATCTTTTACTCATAGTACACCCTCAATATACGCACGAATTTCATCTTCGTCATTTTTTAATGATACTAAGTCAACTGTCGAAACTTCCATCGCAGTATCTGGATCCTTCAAACCGTTTCCTGTAAAAACAGTTACAACTTTGCTTCCTGCAGAGATTTTACCGCTTTTCACTGATTTAATAACTCCTGCTAAGGAAGCGGCGGAACCTGGCTCAACAAATATACCTTCGCGACTAGCAATCAGTTGATAAGCTTGTAGAATTTCATCATCCGTAACAGCATCGATTAACCCACCAGACTCATCACGAGCAGCTTCAGCTAGTGTCCAGCTTGCTGGATTTCCAATACGAATGGCAGTAGCAACTGTTTCCGGATTGGCGATTGGTGTACCTTGTACGATTGCAGCAGAGCCCTCTGCTTCAAAACCAAACATTTTTGGTAAGCCAGACTGTTTTACTTCGTCATACTCTTTGAAACCTTTCCAATAGGCACTGATGTTTCCTGCGTTTCCGACTGGGATACATAAATAATCAGGAGAAGAACCGAGAGCATCTACAATTTCAAAAGCAGCTGTTTTTTGTCCTTCCAAACGATATGGATTTACAGAGTTAACAAGCGCAACAGCTGATGTTTCACTAACTTTACGAACGATTTGTAACGCGTCGTCGAAGTTGCCATCGATCTCAATAATCTTGGAACCGTACATACATGCTTGTGCCAGCTTTCCAAGTGCTACTTTTCCTTTTGGAATGACAACAATCGATTTTATACCTGCCCGAGCAGCGTATGCAGCAGCGGCAGCAGAAGTGTTTCCAGTAGATGCACAAATAACACATTCGCTTCCTTCTTCTATAGCTTTTGCTACAGCAAATACCATCCCTCTATCCTTAAATGAACCGGTAGGATTTGCACCTTCTACTTTTCCATAAAGCTCGATTCCTAGTTCTTTCGATAAGTTTTCTAATTTAATAAGAGGCGTATTTCCCTCGTGTAATGATAGTTTAGGTGTTTTATCTGTTACAGGTAAAAATTCTTTATATTGTTCGATTAGTCCTTGCCATGCCATGATGTAATCCGCCTCTCTGTTCTTCTTGAATAAACATATGTATTTCTATAATGGACATTTTACCGTAATAAAGCGAAAAAAACAAGTAGATTTTTTTCTGCAGGGTTAATAACTCTGCGGAAAAAGCCTCTGCCGGATGTCACAAATTTTGTAAGGAGACGGGGGAGGCAGTCTATGTTAGCAACGTTCTGTAGGCCACGAGTTCCATTCAAAGTTTGGATGTAATTGCGCTCCATGCGTAATTAATTTTACTATTGTAAGTTCCTTATTCTATGGGTATACTAATCATGTAAACATTAAACATTACAGGTGTAAAGACAGGGGTAAACTATGACAACTAAAAATGTTCAAAAACCAATATCTAAAAATAAATTACTAGGCATTGCAGGACTTGCTTGGATGTTCGACGCCATGGATGTAGGTATACTATCCTTCGTTATAGCTGCACTCGCGGTTGAATGGAATCTGACGCCAGGGGAAATGGGTTGGATAGGAAGTATTAACTCAATTGGAATGGCAGTAGGAGCTCTCGTATTTGGAGTTTTTGCAGATAAAGTAGGACGGAAAAAGATATTTATGCTAACGCTATTAATGTTTTCAATTGCAAGTGGGTTATCAGCGCTAGCTACTGGTCTAGTTGTATTTTTAATCTTTCGTTTCTTTGTTGGCATGGGACTTGGTGGTGAGCTACCAGTTGCCTCTACACTCGTATCTGAAAGTGTGGAAGCAAAAGAAAGAGGACGCGTGGTTGTACTATTGGAAAGCTTCTGGGCTGCTGGTTGGATTGTGTCTGCACTCATTGCTTACTTTATCATTCCTGATTACGGTTGGAGAATTGCTTTATTAATAACAGCCTTACCTGCATTTTATGCTATTTATTTGCGTATCAAATTACCAGATTCTCCTCAATATACAGCGAAGAAAACAGCATCCAGATCCATCATGCAAAATATGCAAGAAGTTTGGTCGAAGAAGTATGCAAAGCGAACGCTTATGCTTTGGATTGTTTGGTTTATGGTTGTATTTTCATACTACGGGATGTTCTTATGGCTTCCAAGTGTAATGGTGATGAAAGGATTTACACTTATTAAAAGCTTTGAATATGTGTTAATCATGACTTTAGCACAATTGCCGGGATACTTCTCAGCGGCATGGTTAATTGAAAAAGCTGGACGTAAGTTTGTATTAGTTACCTACTTGCTTGGGACAGCTGCTAGTGCCTTTGTTTTTGGGGCTGCAGAAACAACTGCGCTATTAATCGTTTCTGGTATGTTCCTTTCTTTCTTTAACCTAGGTGCATGGGGAGCTTTATATGCCTATTCTCCAGAGCAATACCCAACTGTTATTCGGGCCACTGGATCAGGTATGGCAGCTTCTGTAGGACGCATTGGAGGTATTCTTGGACCATTATTGGTTGGCTCTCTTGTAGCAGCTGGATATGAGATAGGCTATATTTTCGGTATTTTCTGTGGTGCCATCGTGATCGGTGTATTATCGGTTTTATTTCTTGGTACAGAGACGAAACAAACAGAACTTGAATAGCGGTAAAACCTGTTTCCACAACTAGGGAACGGGTTTTATTTTGTTTACGTTATAAAACATAGTAAAATGAAAGATAGAAGTAAAAATGGAAAGCTGTAGGTGCTAATTTACATGAAATATAAACAACTATCAGATAGCCAAGTAATCGATTTAATAGAACAAGATGCGGATATTATACTCCCATTAACAAATGGAGAACCATATAAATTACTCGACATACTAGAAGAAAATGCGAATAGCTTAACGAATGTGAAAATACATCAGCTACTAGCCCTGCAACAAAGAGCATATATGGAAGGGGCATATCCAGGGAAACTTAAGCATGTATCTTATTTTTTGAGTGGTGCTACACGAAAAATGTTCTACCAAGGGCTGGTGGATCTTGTTCCGAATCATTTCCATGAGATGCCAAGAATATTAAGACAGTCAACAAATCTGTCAATGATTATGGCAGTTGCCTCCCCAATGGATGAGTTCGGCTATTTTTCTTTAGGTACACAGGCAGACATTGTAAGTGAATTTATAGGAACTGTTCCGTTTATACTAGAGGTGAATAAGCATATGCCTCGTACATTTGGTGAAAACCAAATTCACATTAGTCAAATTGCTGGTTTTGTAGAAAATGATCGTCCTTTATTTGAAGTTACTGCACCACCTATCGGACAACAGGATCTGCAAATAGCCTCTTATGTAGCAGAAAACATTCAAAATGGGGACACATTGCAAATTGGGATAGGGTCGATTCCAAATGCTGTAGTAAGTTTATTAAAAGACCATCGACATTTAGGTATCCATACAGAAATGTTCGTGGATGGAATTGTTGATTTAGTAGAAGCAGGTGCGGTGGACGGTACGCATAAGTTTACGAATAAAGGGAAAATCATTGCAACATTTGCGTATGGTTCCAATAAAATTTATAACTTTTTGCACAATAATCCTTCTGTACAGTTTTTACCAGTAAGTATTGTCAATGATCCGCGTGAAATTGCCAAAGAAGAGCGCATCGTATCTATTAATGCGACAACAGAGGTCGATCTATTTGGCCAATGTGCATCTGAAACGGTTGCGGGTAAATATTACTCTTCTACTGGAGGGCAAGCTGATTTTGCACGTGGAGTTCGATTCGCTAAAGAAGGAAAAGGATTTGTATGTATGACATCTACTGCTAAAAATGATGAAATTTCACGTATCAAGCTGAGCTTGGCACCGGGTTCTGTTGTAACAACTTCTAAAAATGATGTGGATGCAATCGTAACGGAGTATGGGATAGCTAAAATGTACGGTAAGCCTATTTCAGAGCGTGCAAAGCAGCTTATTTCGATTGCACATCCGAAATTTAGAGAAGAATTAACTTTTGAAGCGAAGAAAATGGGGTTTATCTAAATTGAACATAGTTGAAAAAGAATTCTTTTATCAGCCGACTTTAGACTTAGCAAAAGACTTATTAGGTAAATACATTGTACACGAACATAGTAGTGGACTTCTCATCGGCAAAATTGTAGAAACAGAAGCGTATATGGGACCAGAAGATAGAGCTGCCCATAGTTTCGGTAATAGAAGAACAAAACGAACAGAAGTGATGTTCGGAGAGCCAGGGCTGATCTATACGTATCAAATGCACACACATACGCTGATCAATGTTGTTGCAGCACCTGTTGATACCCCTAATGCCATATTAATACGTGCGGTAGAACCAATCGAAGGATTGGAACAAATGAAGGAATTTCGTAAAAACCAACCAATGAAACAATGGACGAATGGACCGGGCAAATTGACGAAAGCCTTAGGAATTACAATGGAATCCTATGGCAAGCATTGGACAGAAAAACCACTGTACATGGCAGAAGGGGAAAAAGTAACGGCCATTTCTATAGGCCCGAGAATAGGCATTGAAAATAGCGGGGAAGCGGTGCATTATCCTTATAGATTTTGGGAAACTGGCAATCCATTTGTATCAAAAACAAGATAAGATAAAGAATGCTGCATAACAAAAGATCGACCCATTAATCTCTGGGTCGATCTTCTTAAATGAGTTTACCCATATAGTATTCATCAACATAATGGCCATTAATAATAAGGGCATTTTTTCGGTCGCCTTCATTTTCAAAGCCGAGCTTTCTATATAGCTTTTGAGCATTCAAGTTTTCCTTTATAACGCTAAGTTCAAGCTTAGAAATACCAGCTTCTTTTGCCCATTTTTCACCGTGAAGCATGAGGGAAGAGGCAATCCCTTTTTTAGAGAACTCTTGGGTTACACCAATTACAACAGATGCTCTATGTAGGGCACGTGGAGCGGGGCCTCCCGTGAATTGAACATAACCTGCATATTGCCCATTCATAATAGCTAGTAAAAGAATAGAATTGGATTCGTTTTTCCAAGAAGTGAAATTTTTTCGAATACGTTGTACGGTCATTTGAATATCCGATTTCCCATACAACATAAAGTCAGTCTCTGAAAAAATGGTTTCTTGTAATTTGATAAAAGGACGAGCGTCTTCTAGCTCCGCCTCTCGAATAATCAGTATATCTTTTTGTTTGTTTTCATCGGCAATACGTTCATCTGTTTCATGCACAACACTATGGAAATGAACGGACTTTCCTAACTCAACATCTCGGATGGAGTAACCATAATCCATCCATGCAAAATAATGTAAAGCAGGTGGCTTCGTTTTTTTCCACCAGCTACTACTTAAATAAGCAGCATTGGGTAAAGCTTGTCCGATAATCGCTTCTATTTCGCCAAATGTCAAAGTAATTTCTTTACTTGTCGATTGTTTGAAAAAGGTGGCAAGCGGAATATATTTATTTTCAAAGTGTTTGGTCATAGTAACAACTTCACTCATTTCTACTTTGATAAAGAATTATAGGCTAATTATAGCACTACCCTCCAATTATGCACACTACTTAAAGCATATTCAAACGTCAAAAAATACCTGTGGATAGAGAACGCCAAAAAAGTGATACTTCAGCTAGAAGTACCACTTTTGAATATTATCAATTATGCATTTGCTAGCTCAAGCTGCATAGCTGGCCCGAAGAATTCATAGTGAATTTGTTCATTTGAATATCCTAGTTCCAGTAAGTAATTAATCATGGCTTCCATAAATCCAACAGGTCCACAAACATAGACATCTCCATTTTGGATTGCATTCGCTGCAAGGACATCTTTTGTGATAAATCCATCTTCTGTATCAGAGTAAAGTGTAACGTATTTTGCATCTTCCATTGATTCCAATAAAAACTTAATGTCTTTATCAAAAGGATGTAAACTTTCATTGCGAGCGCTGTAGATGAAAGAAACTTTTCGAGAAGGTTGGTTTTTCGCAATTGTTTCGAACATACTCATCATAGGAGTGATTCCAACTCCGCCACTTATGAATGTAACAGGTGTTGACTTCTCTGGATCTAAAATGAATTCCCCAGCTGGTGCAGTAAGCTCTACTATATCTCCGACGTTCACATTATTGTGTAGGTGAACGGAAACTTTACCTTCAGGATCATGCTCATCTTCTTTTTTCACCGAAATACGGAATGTTTCTGGATCAGAAGCTTTTGATAGACTATATTGTCTGTTTAATAAGTACTTCTCACCTGGAATACTTACTCGAATAGTAATAAATTGGCCTGGTGTATAAGCTGGTACTTCTTTTCCATCAGCTGGTTTTAAGTAGAATGAAGTAATATTTTCACTTTCTTTTTCTTTATGAACTACTGTGAAGTCTTTAAAGAATCTCCATCCACCTTGTTTTGACTCGGCCGCCACATACATTTCTTCTTCAATGCCTATGAATGCATCCGCGATTACGCCATATGCTTCACCCCACGCATTGATAATATCGTCAGTTGCAGCGTCTCCAAGTACTTCTTTAATAGCCCCAAGTAAATGTTCACCAACGATTGGGTAGTGTTCTGGTTTAATGCCAAGGCTTACGTGTTTTTGTCCGATTTGTTTTACAGCAGGGATAATTGCAGCTAGATTGTCGATGTGTACAGCTGCTGCATAAACAGTATTTGCTAGAGCCGTTTGCTGACGACCTTTTGCTTGGTTTGCATGGTTAAATATATTTAATAGTTCTGGATGTGCTTCGAACATATTTTTATAAAAAGCTGTAGTAATGGCTACTCCATGTACTTCTAAAACTGGAGCTGTAGATTTAACGATATCGATTGTTTGTTGAGATAACATATCATGACACGTCCTTTTTTTTGTTTTGTTATTTACACTTATTACGATACTCCTGTCTTTTCCTTAAAGCAATATTTAAAATACATCTTTAAGATAGCTTTAATAAATCGGACACATTTCTTTCACGAGTTTGTCAATATCGTTATAATAAGAAGGTAGAATGGCGGTGGCAATATGAGATTGACTATGTATACAGATTTCTCACTTCGGGTGTTAATATACTTGGGAGCAAAAGAAAAGAACGAACTATCCACAATTCAAGCTATTTCAGATGCATATGGTATTTCTAAAAACCATTTGATGAAAGTGACACATGAATTAGGAAAACTGGGCTATATTGAAACAATCCGTGGACGAGGCGGTGGCATTCGTTTGGCAATGGATCCAAAAGACATTAATATAGGTCAAGTAGTTCGACATACGGAAGACGACTTCCACATAGTAGAATGCTTTGACTGTAAAACAAATACATGCGTTATTTCGCCTGTTTGTGGATTAAAAGGTGCTTTGAATCGTGCATTATTTGCGTATTTAAAAGTATTAGATGGATACACACTCGCAGACTTTTTACACCAAAAGCATAAAATAGCGAATTTACTTTTCAATGAACAAATGGATATATGATAAAATAAGTTCGGATATTGTTTAACTTGATTAGGAGGATTTTATAATGGAAAAAGTATTAGTTTTTGGACATAAAAACCCAGATACAGACACAATTACTTCAGCAATTGTTTACGCACATTTAAAGAATGCAATAGGAGTAGAAGCTGAGGCAGTTCGTTTAGGCGAAGTGAACAATGAAACAAAATTTGCTTTAGAAAAGTTCGGATATGAAGCGCCAAGATTGATCGAGAACGTTGCAACAGAAGCGAAAAAAGTAATTTTAGTAGACCACAATGAAAAACAACAAAGTGCAGATGGAATTGAGGAAGTACAAGTAACAGAAGTAATCGACCATCATCGTATTGCGAACTTCGAAACGGCGGAGCCTTTATACTATCGTGCCGAGCCAGTAGGATGTACAGCAACAATTTTAAATAAAATTTATAAAGAAAAAGGCGTCGAAATACCAGCAAGTATTGCAGGACTTATGCTTTCAGCGATCGTTTCCGATTCATTATTATTTAAATCACCAACATGCACAGAGGAAGACATCATGGCAGCACGTGAACTAGAAAAAATTGCTGGCGTAAACGCGGAAGAGTATGGACTGGCTATGCTAAAAGCTGGAGCAGATTTAAGCGATAAGAGCTTAGAAGACCTACTTTCAATAGATGCTAAAGAATTCAGCATGGGTGATAACAAAGTAGTCATCGCTCAAGTGAATGCAGTAGATGTAAATGACGTAATGGGTCGTCAAGAGCAACTAGAGGAACTAATCCATCGTGAGATCGAAGAACAAGAATTAGATCTATTCTTCTTCGTCGTAACTGATATCTTAAACAATGACTCAGTAGTTTTAGCACTTGGGAAATTAGCGTTAAAAGCAGAAGCGGCTTTCGGAGTGAAATTCGACAACAATACAGCTTTACTTAAAGGCGTCGTTTCTCGTAAAAAACAAGTAGTACCGGTATTAACTGAAGCATTAGCTGACTAATAAATAGACTTCCTGACTTTTTCTAGTCGGAAGTCTTTTTTTTAGGAAACTATAATATTGAGGATATGTTACTGTTTAGGGAAACTGCGACGTAGTTAGTTGATGAAGTTGTCCGCTAGATTTTCACTGCAGTCGTACGCTTTCCGCCGGGTGAGCGATGAGCCATTCCCTCCGCTTAGGGCGTCGTTGGAATGTCTCATTTTGCTCAGGCGGAGGAACAAAGGCTAAGAACGCCACATCGTGTGGCAACGCCTTAGAAACCAACATCCTGTTGGCCTCGGCAGGAGTCGACGCCAGCAGCGAAAATCTATAATAACTGCTGTTTATTCATTATCGGTTTGCTAAAACCAACTATCAGTTTCTAAACTGGGTAAATCCAATAAATGGTGGAGTGCGAGAATATCCACTGTGACTGCGATAAACTAGCCCCTGAACACGACAAAGTCGATGCTTTTTGTAAAGCCATCCCTAATAATGCGCCATTATTCTCTGCGTCTCACTCCAAGTAAACTTGGTTTATGAATAATTGGTTGCTCTCAGACTGCCTCTAGTTGCTCTCAACAGACGTTTGGTTGCTCTCAGAATAGAACTGGTTGCTTTCGCCAGTTTTTGATTGCCCTTAGCCATTTTTTGGATAAAAGTATTCTGTCACTACATAATTGAAGGGATTTAGTGCGGCCGCGCGAGACTCCTGCGGGAAAGCGAGGCAGACGAGACCCTGCAGTCGCTTGCGACGAAGCGACTCGGCGCTCGCCCGCGGAAAGCGAAGCGCCGCCGTGCTAAATCCAAGTGGTCACTTTCTTCCACTGACTACGTCGCAGTTTCCCTATATTGTGCCAAATCCGGATTACAAGCAAAGCGCTTTATGCTTGCAGGCAATTATTTTGAAATCAAAGCAAACACACATTACAATGAACGAGAGGTGATGGAGATGAAAATTGAAGTATGGTCCGATTTCGTATGTCCGTTTTGTTATATAGGAAAAAGAAGATTAGAAGAAGCATTACAAAAAGCAGGTTTTGAAAGCCAAGCAGAAGTAGAATTCAAAAGTTTTGAATTAGATCCTACTTCGCCAAAAACATCTGATAAATCGATGGTAGAAGTACTTGCGGAAAAATACGGACAAAGCGTAGAAGCCGCAAAACAAATGACAGCGGGCGTTGCCGAGCAAGCAAAAACAGTTGGATTGAATTATAATTTCGACGATATGAAACCAGCGAATACGCTAGATGCACACCGCTTAGTAAAATGGGCGTCTGAGCAAGGCAAAGCGAAAGAAGCAAATGAACTATTGTTACATGCTTATTTCATCGAAGCAAAAGAAATTGGCAAGCATGAAGTGCTGCTAGACTTAATCGAGTCACTAGGGCTATCTAGAGAAGAAGCGGAGAAAATATTGAGCTCGGATGCTTATTTGACAGAGGTTCGATTAGATATCGCTCGTGCTGGTCAAATTGGTGTTCGCGGCGTACCATTTTTTGTATTAAATGATAAGTATGCAATTTCTGGGGCACAGCCACTAGAATCGTTCATAGGTGCACTGAACAAAGTAGCGGAAGAAGAGGGTATTTCTCCTGCACAATAATATAAAAGTTCTCTTCCTATCCAATTGGGAAGAGAACTTTTTTAATATTTTCTTTCAAAACTTAGAAATCTAGTTCCCTGGAAAGTCAGCACTCCAAGATCATCTTCTGCTAACATACCGTATTCCTGTCCACTCAGTTGTAGCTCCATTCGATCTCCACTTTCTACTTGAAACGTTGCGTAATAGGAAGTAAAGGTGGAACTATCACCAGACCCACCCCGTGTATGGGAACGTTTCGTTACTACTTGAGCGGGTACTGAAAGCTTAGGAGAATTATTATTTTTATTCCACTGGGCACCGTTTTTAATAATGGAAAAAACGATAAAACCAGCTACTACAAGAAAAAATAAAGCAAAAAATGGCGGCATACCACCAAAGAAGCCGAAAGTATCCATCTAAAAACACTCCTCAAAAAAACAGTTTTCTTTTATACGCTTCAGATTGAATAAAGTTTCACGAATGGATAGAGAATAAGAGAAACAGGAGGGAACTAAACATGACGCAGAAAATTTTACCTAGTGAATCGGAATCATACTGGCTTGCAAATAAGGAACTTCCGCTTTTCCCTAAACTAAGTGAAGACATAGAAGTAGATGTAGCCATTGTTGGGGCAGGACTAACTGGAATTACGGCAGCCTATTTGCTTAGTCAAAGCGGTCGAAAAGTAGTCGTTATAGAAGGAAGCAATATTTTAAAAGGGACTACGGGCTTCACAACAGCCAAAGTAACTGTCCAGCATGGACCGATTTACCAACAGTTAATCAATACCTTCGATGAGCAAAAAGCTCGCTTATATTATGATGCAAATACAGAAGCGAAAGATTTTATAAAACAAACGATCGAACAATTGGATATCCATTGCGATTTCGAAACATTACCTGCTTATATATATGCGGATACTGAAGAAGGAATTGAAGAAGTAGAAAAAGAGATGGATGCATATAACACTTTAGGCATACAGGGAGCAACATTGACCAAGGACACAGGACTTCCTTATACAGTGAAGCAAGCCCTTAGGTTAGAAAATCAAGGCCAGTTCCATCCGGTAAAATATGCAAAAGCGTTATTGGAAAAAGCAATAGAAAATGGCGTTCAGTTTTATGAAGAGTCTCGTGCAAAAACAGTTAAGTCGAACACAGTTGAACTGATGGAAGGCCAGAAAATCCGGGCAAACAAAATACTAGTATGTAGTCATTTTCCGTTTAATGACGGAGATGGCTTATATTTTGCACGGATGCATTCAGAACGTTCCTATGCCCTGGCTTCTATTGCACCGACTAACTATCCAAAAGGTATGTATATAAATGTAGAGAAGCCGACACGCTCTGTACGAACCGCAATGGGAAATGATGGGAAAAGGTATTTACTTATTGGGGGAGAAGGACATGTAACTGGCCGCTTTGAAGGAGATACGAATGCCAATTACGAAACCCTTGCAGCTTTTGGACGAGAACAGTTTAAGATAAGTCACTACGATTATCGCTGGTCTGCTCAGGATCTAGTCACTTTAGATCAACTACCATATGTCGGACCAATGACAGCAGGAAAGACAGATGTATTGGTGGCGACAGGATATGCAAAATGGGGAATGACTAACAGTACAGTCGCCGCAAAGATTATGGCTGATCTTGTATTGGAAAAAGAGAACCGCTATATAGATCTCTATAATCCAGCGAGATCTAAAATGAAAAAAGAAGATATAAAAAGCTTTGCAAAAAATAATGCAGGTGTTGCAAAGGAGCTTGTTAAAGGAAAGACAGAGATACCTGATTTGAAACTTGAGGATATTCAAACTGGTAGTGGAGACATAATCATGATGGATGGCAAAAAGGTAGGGGCTTATAAGGATGATCAAGGAAAAGTCTATCTAGTAAAACCCGCTTGTACTCATATGGGCTGTAATGTCTCCTTTAATAGTGCGGAAAGCTCATGGGATTGCCCATGTCATGGTTCACGTTTTAGTTATAATGGAGATGTTATAGAGGGACCAGCATTTGAACCATTAGAAAAGGTTGAGTATACGGATTGATAGGAGTTGTAATACAGCTCCTTGTAAAATAGTTGCATCACTAAGGAGTTACCCAAATCATTTATTGGGTAACTCCTTTACTATTGTTTTTATTCGATATATCGATTAAAATTATCGATATAGTTTAAAGGAGAGGATCTACTTGAAAAAGCGAAGAGGGTTTATACAAATAGCCATTTTGCATTTGCTAAAGGAAGGCTCGATGCATGGCTATCAAATAATGAAAGAATTAGAAAGTCGCTCCGGTGGACTTTATTCAGCAAGTGCAGGGACAGTATACCCGGCGCTCCAGGAATTGACGGAGAAAGAAATGATCGGTTTAGATCCTGAGTCGGACAAAAAGACATATGAGATAAAAGAAAAAGGAAATGAAAAATTAGAGGAATTTGCCACTCGTAGAGAAGGAGAGTTTTGGGAAGAGTGGAAAGCACGCTGGGTTTGGCAAAATTCAAATGAAGCAACAGAGCTAAAATCTGCACTCGATTTATGGGAAGTGGAAATCCATAAAGCGGTTAAACAGTCACGTAAAAATCCTGAAAAAACAACTAAGTTAATAGAATTTGTGAAAGAAATAACAGAGCGTTTACAAAAAGAAAATAGATAGAGAGGGGAAATGCTATGAAATCCCTAGGAAAATTATTTCCGTATATTAAGCCATATACACTATTTGCCATTTTAGCTCCGCTGTTAATGTGTGTGGAGGTGGCGATGGATTTACTACAGCCGACCATTATGCAACATATTATCGATGTAGGAATTGCCGATAATGATAATGCTTATGTAATCAAGCTTGGATTATTAATGCTCTTAACTGCTGTTATTGGCTTGATCGGTGGGGCTGGTTGTACAATTTATAGTACGAAGACTGCAGTTAATTTTGCAGCAGATATACGTCGTGATATTTTCAAAAAGACGGAGCAGTTTTCCAGTAAAAACACGGATACATTTGGAGCGGGAAAACTAATTACGATAGTAACAAATGATGTAACAGCAGTTCAACAAGCTTTAATGATGACGTTGAGGATTTTTGTACGCGGCCCATTACTGTTTATCGGATCAGTAGCAATTGTTTGGTTTACTGCACGTGAGTTGTTTCCAGTATTATTAGTAGCGATCCCGATTTTAATGGTTTGTATTTATTATTTTTCGGCTAAATCGGGACAGTTATTTGCAAAAGTCCAAAAAGCGATGGACCAGGTGAATACAAAACTACAAGAGACGTTCGCAGGAATACGGGTTATTAAAGCATTCGATCGTCAAGATTATGAGATTAAAACTTTCCGAAAGGTAAATGATCTATTAACGAAACGTAATATGTCTGCCGAACAAGTCATTTTAACACTAATGCCAATCATGCTATTTGTAGTGAATTTAGGTGTGGTTGCAGGTATGTGGATGGGTGCCATTAAAGTAAATGAAGGGCCGCTCCAAGTCGGTGTGATTTTAGCTTTTATTAACTATTTGAACATTATTATGAACGGACTGATGACGAGTAGTCATGTATTAATGCAAATTGCTCGTTCCTTTACTTCTGCTAATAGAATCGGGCAAGTGCTTGATACGGAAATCGATATACAGGAACCTGAAATTCCTGCTTTGCTTCCACAAGCAAAAGGGGAAGTGGAGTTTAAAGAGGTTTATTTTAGCTATAGTAAGAACGGGGAATATGTCCTGAAAAACATCTCATTCCGAGCGAAAGCGGGTGAGACGATTGGAATTATTGGTTCTACTGGTAGTGGAAAATCAACGCTCATTAAACTCATTCCAAGGCTATATGATCCAGATTCGGGAACTATTTTAATCGATGGTGTTAATGTAAAGGAATATCCACTGGAGCGTCTAAGGGGAATGATTGGTTTTGTTCCACAAAAAGCGACCTTATTCTCTGGAGCAATTGAAGAGAATTTGCGCTACGGAAAAGAGGAAGCAAGTATTTTGGAAATGGAGGGAGCAGCTAGATCTGCGGCTGCAATAGAGTTTATCGATAGGTTGGAAGATAAGTATGCCCATGAGCTTATGCAAGGGGCAACGAATCTTTCTGGTGGTCAAAAACAACGTCTATCAATGGCGCGTGCCTTTATCCGTCAGCCGAAAGTTTTAATATTGGATGATTCCACATCCGCGATCGATGCTTTGTCGGAAGCTTCCGTACAACAAGCCCTACAACAAAACCATGCGGATACAACCGTGTTCATCATTTCAGCCAAGATATCTTCCATCATTAACGCAGATCAGATTCTCGTGATTGAAGATGGCATGCTGGAAGCGAGTGGTACACATACTGAGCTGCTAGAAAACAGCAGTATTTATCGTGGTATTTACGAAACGCAAACAGGGAAGGAGGTCTATTCATATGAATAAATCTTCCACATCTAGCGCGATTGGCCGAGCACGTGGACCACGAGGATTCAGCGGACCAGTAGAAAAGGCAAAGGATAGAAAAGGTACGCTCAAACGAATATGGCAGTACATGGAGAAGCAAAAAGTAGCAATGGTTGCATCGGTTATTTTTGTCATCATTTCTACGCTTTTGAACTTACTCGTACCTTATATGATTGGTGTCATTATCGATCAGTATATCATTCCAAAAGATATGAATGGTACACTTCGATTTCTACTGATCCTAGCCATTGTCTATGTAGCTGCCTCCATTTTCACTTGGCTCCAAACATTTTTAATGGTGCGAGTGTCATTGAAAACCATTCGGATTTTACGCCAGGATCTATTTAATAAGTTTCAGACATTGTCTTTACGCTTTTTTGATAAACGAACACATGGCGATTTAATGAGTCGTGTGACCAATGATATTGAGAGCTTGAATAATGCACTTAGTCAAAGTGTGATTCAAATTATTTCCTCTATTTTAATGGTATCAGGTGTGACGATCGCAATGTTCTTACTGAATTGGATGCTTGCTATTGTATCTTTATTGGTCATTCCATTAATTATGTTTACAACGAAAAAAGTGATTAAATATAGCAGTAGTAATTTTATCAAAAGACAGCGTGATTTAGGGGAACTGAACGGCTTTATAGAGGAAGCTATTTCCGGAAATGAAGTCATTACGATTTTCGGACAGGAAGAAAAAACGTTCACAAAGTTTTCTATAGTGAATGAAAGACTAAGACATTCTGCCATGGCAGCTGATACGGTATCTGGCTTTTTAGGACCGATTAATAACTTCATCAATAACTTAGGGCTTGTGCTAATCATAGCGGTTGGTGCTGTTATGACGGTGCAAGATATGGCAACAGTCGGTATTATTGCCGCATTCGTTACGTATTCCCGCCAATTTTTCCGACCGATTAACCAACTATCCAGTCTATTAAACACATTCCAGTCGGCTATAGCTGGTGCAGAACGAGTATTTGAGATTATGGACGAAACGCCGGATTTAACGGATAAAGAAAATGCCATTGAAGTCGACTCTTTCAGAGGAGATGTCACGTTCACCAATGTAAATTTTGCATATGAAAAGGGTAAACCAATCTTAAAAGACATTAGCTTTGAGGCAAAAGCAGGGGAGAAAATTGCATTAGTAGGTCCGACTGGTTCTGGAAAAACAACCATTATTAATTTATTAATGCGTTTTTATGACATCGATTCAGGTGAGATTGAAATCGATGGACGACCGATTAAAGACTACCAGATCAGTAAACTCCGTGAAAAAATTGGAATCGTACTTCAAGACACATTCTTATTTTCCGGAACGATCATGGAAAATATCCGCTACGGTCGCCTAGAAGCAACAGACGAAGAAGTCATTGCCGCTGCCAAAATGGCTTCCGCACACCGTTTCATCAAACACTTGCCAGATCGCTATGAAACACTTATTACCTCAGGCGGATCAAGCTTAAGCCAAGGGCAGCGCCAACTTCTAGCGATTGCTCGAGCGATTTTAGCCGATTCCGATATACTGATTCTGGACGAAGCAACCTCAAGCATCGATACAAGAACCGAAATTGAAATCCAACAAGGACTGAATCGATTATCGGAAGGTAGAACAAGCTTTGTCATTGCACACCGATTAAAAACAATCGAAAATGCGGACCGGATATTAGTTATTAACCAAGGAGAACTAATCGAGTCTGGGACACATGAAGAACTATTGAAGCAAAAAGGTTTTTACGCTGAATTGTATGAGAGCCAGTTTAATATTTGAATGAAAAAGCAGGCGGTACTCAAGGAAAGGTGCTGCCTGCTTGTATTATGTAAGGACTATATATTAAGCAAGCTCCGTAATAGATGTAACCGATTGAAGAAATATTTCATTTTACGTAACCTATTTTCTTTTTGATACGTATATCTATTTGAAATAAAGGAGAGTGTTCCTATTGAAAAATACAAAATTAAGAATGGTATGGATATTTAACAATATTTTTTGTTACTTAATGTTTATCGTTTTTTCAATTTTTGTGGTTATAAATAAAGAGGATTTGCAATTAATAAATAGATTGTCAATATGGGTAATAGCAATGCTTCTCCTTTTAATGCTCTCTATGTTTGGTACTTATCGAATTTGTGGATGGATAAAAGAAGGGAAATTATAATTACCACTATGAAATGAATAAGATTAGATAGTGAAATAGGCAATAAAAAACAATCGTGCGGAGTAATCTCTGCACGATTGTTTTAGAAAGAAGAAGTTTTAGCCTCTGCTGGTACACGTTTTTGTAAATCTAAAATAATTGGATCAGCAGATGACTCTAATAAGTCTGCTTGTTTTTGTTGAAGATCTAATCGCATTTTTTCAGTTTCGATTAAAAAGTTATTATATTTCAGTTTTTCAAGTTCAATTTCATCTTTAACAATTTGTGCCTTATACTTTTGTGTTTTTCGTAAATGAGTTGTCCAAATTGCAGTAAGTGGAATAGAAAAAATCATTACTATAGCCACTAAGCCAATCCCTAGTGCGAACAAATCCTCCATTTGTATCCCTCCGTAGCCATTTTCTTAAGTATATACGAAAAAAGAAAGAAATAGTTTCGTAAATATGGATTATTCTGAGCATTAATGAATTTAGTTGGAATTTTAGCTCATTTAGTTGGAAAAAATGAAGTTTTAGTTGGAAAAAATCTGAGTTTAGTTGGAAAAATCGTCTCTTTAGTTGGAAAACCATCCGAAAACGAAAAAAGCTCCCCCGAACAACTTCGGGGGAGTCCATAAATCATTTATTCAAATAAGCCCAAGCATACTGAGCATACAGTTCCGCACCAGTTACAAGTGCATCTTCGTCGATATCAAAGTTTCCGTGGTGATGGGCCCACTCTGTATCTTTTTCAGGATTTCCACTACCTACAAGTGCAAAGCTTCCAGGAGCTTTTGTTAAGTAAGCGGAGAAATCTTCCGCACCCATTGTTGGTTTTTCATTGTACACTGCATCAGATCCAAATGCTTCTGCAGTAATTTGTTGCACGAGTTGTGCACTTTCTTCCTCATTCACTACTGTATCCGTACCGCGAATGTACTCCACTTCCGCAGTAGCACCGTAAAGAGCAGCAATACTTTCCGCATATTGTGTAATACTTTTTTCGATATGATCGCGGGTTTCCGGATGGAATGTGCGAACAGTTCCTTCGATTTCCGCATTTTCAGCGATTACGTTAAATCTTGTTCCGACTACCATTTTCCCGATAGTAAGAACAGCAGGACTTTGAGGGTCAATCGTTCTGGAAACAACCGTTTGAACATTCATGACAAAGGAAGAAGCGACAATTGCTGCATCAACACAAGCTTCAGGCATCGCTGCATGTCCTCCGCGTCCTTGAAATTTTACTTTGATAATATCCGCTGCGGCAAATGAAGGACCTGGTGAGCAGGCTACTTTATTTGTTGGCATTTGAGACCAAATGTGAATACCAAACACATTGTCTACTCCGTCCATTGCGCCTTGAGCAACGATTGCTTTTGCTCCAGCCGCTGCTTCTTCTGCCGGTTGGAATAAGAAACGAACATTACCTGGAAGTTGGTCTTTTACATCATTCAAAGCCTTTGCTGCTATTAATAACATCGAAGTATGTGCGTCATGTCCACACGCGTGCATTTTTCCTTCCACTTTAGAAGCATAGGTTACATGCGTGTTCAGTTGTTGAACTGGAAGAGCATCCATATCCGCTCTAAGCGCAACTGTTTTACCGCCTGGAACTGCTTGAATTTCAGCGATTACTCCCGTAGGCTCGGTTTTTCGGTAGGGAATGCCAAGCTCGTCTAAATACTCGCAAACGAACGCAGTCGTTTTGAATTCTTCAAATGATAACTCAGGCTCACTATGCAGTTTACGACGTAGCGCGGTCAATTCTTCACTATTATTTGTAATGGATTCTTTTATTTTTGGGTTAATCATCATTCATTTCCCTCCGTTAACTTTAAGGCTGTCTGAAATACAATATTTGCACCGCTCGCCAGATGACTTCCATCTGACCATTCTTCAGGACAATGACTAAGCCCATCTTTACTTGGTATGAAAATCATCCCACAAGCAGTAAAATCGGAAAATACCATTGCATCATGTCCAGCTCCACTGTTGATCGAGCAATAAGGAATGTCTAACTTTTCACTTGCTTCCTGGAAGATAGATTGAATATGTTCATCCATCTCTTTCGGTGAAATATATAATAATTGTTCCGTTGAAGTAAGAATGCCGGTAGTCTGTTTAGAGGCAATCAATTCTTCCACTTTTCGCACCGTATTTTGAACGTGCTGCTCTTTACCAGAACGTATATCTACTGAGAATACCACTTTATCTGGGATAACATTGGAACCATTTGGGAATACCTGGAGCTGTCCAGTAGTGATTACTGTCCCATTTCCTTCCTCTATGGCTAGCTTCGGAAAAGTGGCAATTACCTCAGCGGCTGCAACCAAAGCATCAGAGCGTCGATTCATCGGTGTGGTACCAGCATGTCCTGCTTTCCCTTGAATTGTTACTTCTAATTGCGTTAATCCAACAATTGCTTCCACAATGCCGATTGGAATATCTTTTTCCTCTAATATAGGTCCTTGTTCGATATGGAGCTCGAGAAATGCTTTGATCGTTTTAGGATCACGCCATTTTTCGTTTGAAGGATCCAAGCTAATGCTAATCATTGCATCTTCGGCTAATAGTCCGTCTTTATCTGCAAGTACTTTAAAGTCTTCATTGGTCAATAAACCCATCATGCCTCTTGAGCCCATTAACCCACCGCCCCAGCGGGACCCTTCTTCTTCCACAAGCGCAATGATCTCGAGAGGATAAGCAGGCTTCCTATTATTTTCCTGGAATAAAGCAGCTACTTCTAGCCCAATTACGACTCCTGCAGTCCCATCGAAAGCTCCTCCGTTCGGAACGGAGTCAAAATGAGAGCCAACAATAACAGAAGGGGCGTTTGGAATCGTTCCATCTAGCTTTCCAAAAATATTTCCGAACCCATCCTCAGAAACAGTAAGTCCGTATTTGAGCATCTGCTCTTTAATATAATTTCGAGCATTCAAATCTTCTTTCGAATAAGTAAGCCTTGTTACGCCAGCTCCAGGAGTAGCGGTAAATTGACTTAATAGTTCAATATGCTGTTCGATTCTTTGCTGATTGGCTAACATACTATCACTCCTATTCTTATAAGAATCCTACGAAAATACCTGCGAGTATAACAGAAACAATGGTTACGCTTATAAATCCGCCTACAAGCATTGGCGCAAGCATATGATCGGTCAGTGCTTTTCGCTCTTTTTCATCTTGTGTTAACGAGTTAATTACCTCATTCGTAATAATATAATCTGCCGGGAAGCCATATAATGCGGTTAACGAGATTGCAAAAGCCATGTTTTTACTTACTTTTAACACTTTTCCTATGATGAAGGAGAAGATGTACATTCCGATAACCCCTAATACGATTGTTCCAATTAGCGGATAAAGAATATCGACAATCATAGATGGTGTAGCAGCTTTTAGTCCGTCAAATACGAATAGCATTAAAACCATTACACATAATCCAAATCCATTTGCTTTTTGTAATACATGACGCTCCAAAAAGCCGATGCTTTTCGCGATAATACCAAATAATAAACAAAGAACATACGGGCTAACTGTTACGATTGGTGCTAACAATGTAGAAACAAGATAAGCCAGGAAACCGACGAAAGCAAGACGGAAAAATTTAAAATAATCGGTATTATATTGTTTAGGCATTTTGCGGAACATTTTTAGCTCTTCTTCCACTTCTTCAGAAGCAGTAGAAGCTTGTCCTGTTGTAGCTAATTCTCCTTTGCGAAACTTTTCAAGAAGTACTTTCCCTTCTTTTTTCAGCGCAATAGAGGTTAAAGGATAACCAGCAAAGCCTTGCATAACGTATATAACAATGGCGAAAACAGATAAAGTAGTAAGCCCTGCATTTGCAGCACCTTCTGACATGATTAGGGCAGATACAATACCGCCAACTAAAGGTGGTATAGCAACAATGATTGTTTCAATACCAAATAAAAACGTTCCTATTCCAAATAGAGCGGCAATAATCCCTACAATCCCAGCAAGGGAAATGAGAATCGTCTTCCATTGCTCCTTCAATTGTTGAATAGAAAGTAAAGTACCCATATTGGTGATGAGCAGGTAAATCATCATAGTTGCTACAACTGGCGGTACCCCAGCAATAGGAACTATATCTTGTGGGAAGAATGTCCAGTATCCGATAAGGAAAAGCACGGCGGATATAAAAACAGAAGGAATCCAAGCCTTCGTACGGGTTGAAACTAAATCTCCTATGAATAAAATCGCGATAACGATTACTAGTGCAAGCATTTGTGACATAATAATTATTCCTTTCTGACAATATAGAATTCTCAACATAATAACACGAATGGTTAGTATATAATATATTTCAGAAAAGTTAGATTTTTAGATTGGTAATGTAAGTGTTTTCTTTAGATAAAATGCTCATTTCCAAATAAAAAAGCAACTCTGAAAGTCCAGAGTTGCTTAAGAATTGTTTTAAATTATTGAGCTGGGTTTAACTCAAGTTCTACAGAGATTTTAATATCTTCTCCAACAAGAACGCCACCAGTTTCAAGCGCTTGGTTCCACACTAAGTCAAAGTCTTTACGATTAATTTTAGTTTCAGCAGAGAATGCTACAACTTCTTGACCCCATGGGTTTGTTCCTTTACCGCCATATTCCACTTCAAAAGTGACTGGTTTTGTAACACCTTTAATCGTCATATCACCAGTTACATCATATTCGCCATCATCTGCTTTTTTGATGTCTGTAGCTACGAATTTGATATTTGGGAATGATTCTGTGTCAAAGAAATCAGCACCACGTAAGTGATTGTCACGATCTTCGTTGTTTGTTGTAATAGATTTTACATCGATGTCGAAGCTGATTGTTGCACCCGTTAAATCCTCTGCATTTCCTTCTAAGTCAGCAGTAAAGTTAGTGAAAGAACCTTTTACTTTTGAAACCATCATGTGTTTTACCGAAAAGTCGATACTAGAGTGCGCTGCGTCAAGATTAAATTTTGCCATTTTAATTTCCTCCTTAGGATTTCTTTTTTTTTAGTATATAATACATTAACCTCGAAATCAAGATGTTTTATTTCAAAACAAATTGATTATCTAAACAATTTTCTTTACCCAATTCATGTATGAATCAAACTCAAGTTACTTTATGTAACTAACTTTAAATTAATGCCGAACTTACGTCAAGTAATTAAATTACTGTTATTTTACAAAGAAATTATATAGGCGTATAATAGGTAGTAATAGAGGTGAATGAAATGAAAGAAACATTATTATGTCCACGTTTAGCGAAGGCAATGGAATTGCTCGGAAAAAGATGGACTGCGTTAATTATTTTTCAATTAATTGATGGAGCGAAACGATTTAATGAAATCGAGTCGTCCCTTCCTATAAGTGGTCGATTGCTTTCAGAGCGTCTAAAAGAACTCGAAAAAGAGGGGCTAGTAGAAAGAACTGTCTTTTCGGAGGTTCCTGTACGGGTAGAATATAATTTAACGGACAAAGGTTATGCCCTAAAAGATGTGATTGATGGAATTGAATCTTGGTCTAAAGAATGGTTCTAACAATTTCGCTTGAAAAATTATGGGCGAGAACGCATACTATGAAAGGATAAAGGTTAATGAAGAAAGGATTGGCTATTTTTGGCTAAACAGCAATGGTATCATGATTTAAGCGCACGAATAGATGCGAAGAACATAAAAATAGATGAAGCATTGAATTTGCATACAATGACACGAATGGGTGGTGCCGCAGACATATTTGTGACACCTGACACGGAAGACCAAGCTGCGTTTACAGTTCAATATGCATATAAAAACAATATTCCCTTATTACTACTAGGAAATGGTTCTAATATGGTCGTACGAGATGGTGGGGTTCGTGGGATTGTACTTCGTTTGGAAAAGTTGAACAAGATTACGATAAACGGCAACAGAGTGATCGCTGAAAGTGGAGCCGATATTATCGATGTTTCAAGAGCGGCTGCAAGTGAAACACTCACAGGCTTAGAATTCGCTTGTGGGATTCCCGGTTCAATTGGCGGAGCAATGGCGATGAATGCCGGTGCGTATGGTGGAGAGATTCAAGATGTAATTGTGCAAACGACAGTTTTAACACCAAGTGGTGAAAAGCTTGTTCTTTCAAAAGAAGAGCTCGAACTAGGCTATCGTAAAAGTATCATTACGAAAAAAGGATATTATGTATTATCCGCTGAGTTTGAATTGGCACCAGGTATCCAGGAAGAAATCGATGCAAAAATTGCAGATTTGACGTTCCAAAGAGAATCTAAACAACCGCTCGAGTATCCTTCAGCAGGTAGCGTGTTCAAGCGTCCACCTGGTTATTTTGCCGGTAAGCTTATTCAAGATAGTGGATTACAAGGAAAAGGATTTGGTGGAGCAGAAGTTTCCACAAAGCACGCAGGTTTTATTGTTAATAAAAACAATGCAACTGCAACCGACTATATTAGCACGATTGAAATGGTAAAATCAGCAGTAAAGAAAAACTTTGACGTAGAGCTTGAACTCGAAGTGAAAATCGTCGGAGAAAACGTGGACTTGTGAATATATATTCACAGGTTCTTTTTTTATGTCTTAAGGAATTATATAAGCTGGCTATTTTATAAAAGTACAATTATGGAGAAAGTGCATCTCAGTGACTTGCCGCTGTAGGCTAGACGCATTCAATGGAGTAAGCAAGGAGCCTTCACCACTGTTTAATTGTAATGTGGACAATCACTCTCCGAAGTTGGACAATCTATCTAAATAGTTGGACAATCATCCCCGGAACCTGGACAATCCTTGCGACGTTGGACAATCCCTTCCCGAAGTTGGACGATCTCTCCAAATAGTTGGACAATGATCCCTGGAAACTGGACAATAACTGCAAGTTTGGACAATCTCTCCACGAAGTTGGACAATCACCCCCTGAAGTTGGACAATCCCTCCCCGAAGTTGGACGATCTCTCCAAATAGTTGGACAATCATCCCCGGAACCTGGACAATAACTGCAAGTTTGGACAATCATCCCCGGAACCTGGACAATAACTGCAAGTTTGGACAATCTCTCCCCAAAGTTGGACAATCCTTTCAAATAGCTGGACAATCTCTCCCCGAAGTTGGACGATCTCTCCAAATAGTTGGACAATCATCCCCGGAACCTGGACAATAACTGCAAGTTTGGACAATCTCTCCCCAAAGTTGGACGAACCCTCCCAATAGTTGGACAATCTTCTGCGGAACCTGGACAATCCTTGCGACGTTGGACAATCCCTCCCCGAAGTTGGACGATCTCTCCCAATAGTTGGACAATCACCCTCGAAACATGGACAATCTCTCCTCCACCCATTGCAAATAATGCAATTATGCATATAAGCTCTAAACTAATTGAGCTTCTTTAAGACATACTATTCCCATATTGAGTAAGCCATCCCTTATCAAAACCAGAACGCTATTAAAAAGAAAAATAACATTCAAATATCTGTTTGAATAACCTTGCTATTCGAATAGTTTGAACATATAATGATGGTAACAATCAAACAGACATTTGAATGAGGTGGGAAAATGCAAACGAACGATATGTGTGAGGTAACGAAAGTAAATGAAAGTGCAGTGAATTCTGTTAAACAGCAACTTCCTGATATGACGAACGTCGCGAAGATTTTTAAAGCATTAGCAGATGAAACGCGTTTGAAAATTGCATATGCACTCACAATAGAAGAAGAGCTTTGTGTGTGTGATGTGAGCGAAATAATTGGATCCTCTACAGCTACGGCATCACATCATTTACGATATTTACGAGATTTGTCATTGGCCAAATCCGAACGCAAAGGGAAGTTAGTTTATTATGCATTAGCGGATCATCATGTGAACCAGTTAGTTAAAATTGCGTATGAACACGCCATAGAAGAGAGTGAGAAGATTGGAGAAAGCAATTAAAAAAGAGTATCGCTTAGAAAATCTATCATGCGCCAACTGTGCGATGAAGTTTGAAAATAATATAAAAAGCCTGCCCAATGTGGAGGAAGCATTGGTGAATTTCGGAGCATCTAAAGTTGCTGTTGTTGGTAATGTTACTGTAGAAGATATTGAAAAGGCTGGTGCTTTTGATGGTATTAGAGTGGCACCGCTGAAACAGCAGAAACAAGAAACAACGCCATTTTTTAAACGAAAGGAAAATATCGTAACAGCTGTCTCTTTCGTTTTTTTAGTAATTGGGATTATCGCCTCTTTTATGTATGAAGAAACTCATCCTTTTGCAATTAGTTTATTTGTCGTCGCAATTGTAGTTGGCGGCTACGATATGTTCAAAAGTGGGTTGTTTAATTTGTCTCGTTTTTATTTTGATATGAAAACACTTATGACAATTGCGATTATTGGGGCAGCGATAATTGGAGAGTGGCGAGAAGGAGCTGTTGTTGTCTTTTTATTCGCAGTTAGTGAAGCATTAGAAGCATACTCAATGAATAAGGCACGTCAATCGATTAGCCAGTTAATGGATATAGCACCTCCGTCTGCGACTGTTCGACGTGGTGATCAGTTGGTCGAGGTCGATACAGAGTTTATTGAAATAAATGATGTGTTAATCGTAAAACCAGGACAAAAAATTGCAATGGATGGAATTGTGGTGAAAGGAGCTTCATCGGTCAATCAAGCTTCTATTACAGGAGAGGCTGTACCTGTTTATAAAGCGAATGGTGATGAAGTGTTTGCTGGTACGCTAAATGAAGAAGGCTCATTGGAAGTAAAGGTAACAAAAAGAGTAGAAGATACAACGATCGCGAAAATTATTCATTTAGTAGAGGAAGCGCAAGCGGAAAAAGCACCTTCCCAAAAATTTGTAGACCAATTTGCAAAATATTATACACCTATCATTATCGCCATCGCTTTTTTAGTAGCTATCGTACCACCGTTATTTAGTGGAGACTGGCAAACTTGGATTTACCAAGGTCTTGCTGTATTAGTAGTAGGGTGTCCATGTGCTTTAGTGGTATCCACACCAGTAGCCATCGTAACGGCCATTGGAAATGCTGCCAAGCAAGGTGTGCTTATAAAAGGCGGAATACACTTAGAAGAAATTGGACGTATACGAGCGATTGCTTTTGATAAGACGGGTACATTAACGAGAGGATATCCTGAAGTAACAGTTGTAGAGTCTGAAAATCCTCATGATTTCATACAAAAAGTGATGTCGATTGAGACGTATTCCCAGCACCCACTTGCACAAGCAATTGTGAAATACGGTAAAGGGGAGCATATACATGCTTTGACTATTGAAAACTTTAAGTCCATTACAGGCAGTGGTGCAGAAGGAATTATCGATGGGAACAAGTGGTCAGTAGGTAGTGTGTCTTGGATTCTTTCGATCAGTGCCGTTTCAGCAGAAGTAATTGAACGTGTCAAACAATTGCAATCAGAAGGAAACACGGTAATGCTTGTAGCAGAGGATGGAGTATACAAAGGATTTATCGCAGTTGCCGACCCGGTTCGTACAACTAGCAAGCAGGTTCTCCAAAATCTTAAGAGTGTTGGTATCAAACACACCGTTATGCTTACTGGAGATGACACAAGAACTGCAAATGCTATCGCAGCTAAACTTGGAATGACAGATGTTGAGGCAGGCCTGATGCCAGAACAAAAACTAACGGCTATTAAAGCGTTACAAGAAAAATATGGAGCAGTTGCCATGGTCGGGGACGGAGTAAATGATGCACCTGCGCTTGCAGCGGCATCCGTTGGGATCGCAATGGGTGGAACGGGAACAGATGCCGCACTCGAAACGGCAGACGTTGCACTGATGGCGGATGACTTAGAAAAACTTCCATATACGATTCGATTAAGTCGAAAAGCATTGCATATTATTAAAGAAAATATTATGTTTGCTTTAGGACTAAAGATAATTGCACTATTGCTCATCATTCCAGGATGGTTAACTTTATGGATTGCCATTTTTGCAGACATGGGGGCAACCTTACTCGTAGTGCTAAATTCATTGCGACTATTAAAAGTGCATAAATAGTACGTTCGGAGGGAATAAAATGAAGCTTACAGAATGGACAATGGAAGAGCAGGAACAGCTGATCCATTTCATGACTACTAATACTTGGCCATATCATGGTAATGCACATCCGGCTAGAGAATTGATCGAAAAAACAATTGAAGAAGGCGGATATCAATCCGACGAAGTTAAAACGTTTTGGGTGGAAAACGAAGACGGTAAACAGGTCGGAATCGTTAAAATTTACGACTTACGTGATGAGATTCCTTTATTCGATTTGCGAATTGCAGATGAAGCACGAGGGAGAGGCTATGGTCCACGTGCATTAAAAATGGTAGCTGAATATGTTTTCCAATTACCACAGGCAAAAATTCGTTTAGAAGGACATACAAGACAAGATAATTTTGCAATGCGTAAAACGTTTGAACGTGCTGGCTTTGTAAAAGAAGCCCAGCTTCGTCAAGCATGGTTTTCTCCGAAAGAGGAGTCTTATTATGATGCAGTCACGTATGGCATGACAAGAGAGGACTTCTTAAAAGGTACATCAACTCCTGTAAAATGGGATGATGATTCTCATCCTGAAGTGAGTAAAAAGAAAGACTATTCTTTTTCGGAAGAACTTCATACGGAACGGTTAATCATTCGAGCACCTAAAGTAGAGGATGCCGAAGTAGTATGGAAAGCGATTGTAAGCTCCCATGATGCATTGAAAGAATGGATGCCGTGGGCGCAAACGAAGCAAACGCTTGAACAGACTACAACTAATTTGCGACAAGCGGTTGCGGATTTTATTACAAGAAAAGATTTAAGGCTACATTTGTTCTTAAAAGAGACGGGAGAGTTTGTAGGTTCCTCGGGCTTACACCGAATCGATTGGAATGTACGAAAATTTGAAATTGGCTATTGGATTGATAGCAAATTTGAAGGGAAAGGACTAATGACAGAAGCGGTTGAACGTATTACCGAGTTTGCATTTGAAGAGTTACATGCAAATCGAGTAGAAATTCGTTGTGATAGCGAAAATGTACGAAGCCGCTCTGTTGCAGCAAGGTTGGCCTACACATTAGAAGGAACACTTCGCCATGATTCACTCTCTGCTGATAACAAAAAGTTAAGAGATACTTGCATTTACGCTAAAATAAAAGAATAAAACATAAAAAAAGGTGCTGCCAATTGGCAACACCTTTTTTCTAGAGCGATCGTCTTCCTGTTACAAGTTGAATGACGAAAATAATACCTGCAATGATTAATAGTGTGTGGATAAGTCCACCACCTATTTTTAATACTAAACCTAATACCCATAGTACGATTAATATGACGATAATCGTCCATAAAATTTTGCCCATATGGAACATCCTTTCCATCAATATGTGTTGTTATATGTTGTTATTAAAAAGTTACCCTTTAAGATGGTGTATTAAACATTTTATCGTACTGGCAAATAGCTCCAATAACAAAAAATGTATTCATGAATCCACAAAAACGAGCAGTAAGCTCTTGAAACTACTGTAGGAAAATAGGTCTTGAATTGTGATAGGTAACAGTATGTAGTAAAATGAACAAAGAAGTGATGAAAGGAAGATGTAAATGCCAACACCAAGCATGGAAGACCATATTGAACAAATATATATATTAATCGAGCAGAAAGGATATGCTCGTGTGTCTGACATAGCAGAAGCATTATCGGTATTACCGTCTTCCGTTACAAAAATGGTACAAAAACTAGATAAAGATGGTTTCTTAATATACGAAAAATATCGTGGTCTAACCCTTACAACAAAAGGTATGAAACTTGGTAAAAAACTAGTGAAACGACATGATTTACTGGAAGACTTTTTGCGATTAATTGGAGTAGAAGAAGAAAATATTTATGCGGATGTTGAGGGTATTGAACATCATTTGAGCTGGAATTCAATCGATCGAATTGCTGATTTGGTTTTATTTTTGGAAGAAAACCCAGAGTTGCAATCGAGACTTGTTGCACTAAAAGAAGAAACAAAAGACTGAGAAAAAAACTATTTACATGGATATAAGGAGAGCGATACATTTGGCAGAACTAGCATCAGGAGAAATTGTGAAATTACAAGTGAAGTCACAAGAGGAATCAAAATGGATTCTTCAGCATAATACGATGGAAATTCCACTAAACGCATCAGAGGCACCAGAAAATTTACAAGTGGATGATACGATTGAGGTATTTTTATTCGTAGATCGAAGAGGTAATTTATCTGCTACAACTGCATTACCTACTATACAAAAAGGAACGTATGGATGGGCAAAAGTGATCAAAGTTTCTGAAAAAGAAGGGGCTTTTGTGGATATCGGTACTTCCAAAGAAGTGCAAGTAAAAGCAGAAGACTTACCGAAGATTAAAGAACTTTGGCCGGTAAATGGCGATCATTTATATATGACGCTTCGTACAGACAAAGACGGGGAATTATTTGGTCGTTTGGCAACAGAGGATCGAGTAGAAGAACTCTATATAGATGCTCCTACTACATTATTCAACCAGAATATTCAGGCAAGACCGTATAGATTACTTCCAATCGGAACTTTTTTACTAAGTGTAACAGAGAACTATCGAATTTTCGTGCATCAATCAGAACGTGCAGAAGAACCAAGACTTGGACAAGATTTAACAGTTCGTATTATCGATACGAAAGAAGATGGCTCTTTGAACGGATCACTTCTTCCTCGTAATCACGAACGTTTAGGAGACGATGCGGAATCTATCTTCCGCTACTTAAATGATGTAGGTGGCAAAATGCCGTTTACAGATAAGTCTACACCCGAGGAAATACAAGAAATGTTCTCTATGAGTAAGGCGGCATTTAAACGGGCGCTAGGTAAGTTAATGAAAGAAGGAAAAATTGTTCAAGCCGATGGTTGGACACAATTGAAGCTATAAGGAGAAAGGGGTAAAAAGAATCGATTCATTCGGAACTTTTTACTCCTTTTTACGTACTAATGGGAGAGCCAACTGGAAAGGAGTTTGATAAAATGAAAAAGTTTTTGCAAACAATAATGGCTATTATATTAGTAATAGGAGCATTTATTGCCCCGTCCATTGCACTAGCAGACTCAGATGGATCAACAACAGAAGAAGTGGTAAATGAGAAATTTGGTGCGCCGATTGTTGTATACGGTGGAAATCTAACGGAAGAACAAAAGAATAGTGTAAAAGAAAGCTTAAAAATAACAGATAGCTCTGATATTCAAGAAATTGAAGTAACCGGACAAGATCTAGTAACCTATTTAAAAGATGGAGATGCATCTGCTCGAATGTTTTCTTCTGCTAAGATTACTAGAAAAGATGCGGGAAAAGGGCTAGTCATTAATATTGTAACACCAGATAATATTACAGAAGTAACATCTGAAATGTATGCCAATGCCATGCTAACTGCGGGTATTCAAGATGCAGTTGTTGAAATTGCAGCTCCTAAACCAGTTACTGGTCATTCGGCATTAGTAGGTATTTATAAAGCGTATGAAGTAACAGGTGGAAAGCTAGATACCGAGCGTACAGATGTAGCAAATGACGAGTTGTCTGTTGCAACAATACTTTCAGAAGAAGCAGGTATTGATGAAGCAAAAGTAAGTGAGCTACTGACAGAAATTAAAAAACAAATTGCCGAGCAAAACCCTGTGTCGCGTGAAGAAGTAGAAAAAATCGTATCCGAACAGCTCTCTAATTTACAAATCGAGCTTTCTGAAAAAGATCGTCAGTTATTAATCGATATTATGGATCGTATTCGTCAACTAGATATCGATTTTAGTAAATGGTCCGATCAGTTAAATGATTTAAGTAAAACAATTGAAGAAAAAGTCGGTAATCTTGTTGATAATGAAGGCTTTTGGCAAAGCGTTAAAAACTTCTTTAATAATTTGATCGATTCTATTCGTTCTTTATTTAACTAAAAAGCACATCCTAATTGTCCATAATTGATGATTAGGATGTTTTATATTTGTGGAAATTATAAAATATACATATTTGTATAGTCTTCTCCCAATATATAAAGTACATCTCTGTTTAGGGATAATGCGTTGTGAGGTGATATACCGTCAATGTCGCAACAGGGCTTTCACTTAAAATGGGAGGATCGATGAATAAAGCGAAAAGAACGAAACCAAATTTGCAGTCTTCGGCCAATAGGGACCAACTTGATGAAACTAAGAAAAATGAAGTGTTCTTTCATTACAAGTGGCGACCAACCTATTGAAACTAATTTTTTTTGTGGAAAAGTTACCCTTTTCCAACTAACCCTACGATTATTCCAACTAAATGCACCAAAATTCCAACTAACCGCTTCAAAATTCCAACTAAACACATCTTCCAAGAAAAATATATAAAAAACAATTAAAATCAAGACTATTTTAGACCATTTCTACATGCATAGATGCTAACCCGTCGAAAATAGTATCCAATCTATTAAAGTTGATCGTTTTTTGTAGAAAGAGCATCCTTTTATATACTCGGAAGCATATGCTCAGTAAAAGCATCTGTTAGGATGATTGCTCACTCAGGGGAAACTTTAACGGACATTTTTTACGACGCAGTTTCCCTATGCTGCGAATATTAAATTCATGGAAAAGGATACAATTAAATGCCTTTCCGCTATATTATTTGCATGGATAATAAATCTTTGATAATATATAACTAATATATCTCGAATTCAAGATAAAAAAGGAGGGCATAAATATGAAATTAGCGGGTATACACCATGTATCAGCCATTACTGGAGATGCAGATAAAAATCATGATTTTTTCACTAGAATATTAGGGATGCGTTTGGTGAAAAAGAGTGTTAATCAGGATAGTACCTCTTCGTATCATTTGTTTTACGCAGATGCAGTAGGGACACCTGGTACGGATATGACGTACTTTGATATTCCGATGGCAGGCAGAACATATCCTGGAGTATCAAGTATTAGTAATACTGGATTTCGTGTGCAAAGCGATGATGCATTAAAGTTTTGGAAAACAAGATTTGAGAAATATGGGGTTCACCACGATCAGATAGTAGAAAGATATGGTAGAAACACGCTTTATTTTGAGGATTTTGAAGGCTCCAGAATGATGCTTGTAGTAGATAATGGTCAAGGGATTCCTTATGGAAAACCATGGGTAAAAGATGAAATCTCTGCTAAAAACGCCATAGTAGGTTTAGGTCCAGTTACATTAACAGTAAGAAAATCGGCTGCAACTGAAAAAGTACTCCAAAGTATACTCGGATTTACACTAGCAGGATCATATCCATCCAAAATAGAAAGTATGCCAGATATTCTTGTGTACACTACAGGAGAAGGAGGACCGGCAGGAGAAGTGCATATCGAAACGCGTACAGATTTACCTATTGAGCGTCCTGGTCGTGGAAGTGTCCACCATGTGGCATTCCGTGTACCGACAATGGAAGATTATCCAAAATGGGAAGAATTATTGCGCTCTCACGGGTTTACTACTTCTGGGTTAGTTGATCGCTATTATTTTAAATCCATTTACTTTAGAGAACCGAACGGCATTTTATACGAATTGGCAACAGATGAACCGGGGTTCGATTCTGATGAACCGATGGAAACACTTGGAGAAAAACTTGCATTACCACCTTTTTTAGAACCACAAAGAGCACAAATAGAAGCTAAGTTGCGTCCGTTGTCAATTAACAAATAAGTGTGTTAAAATTCAGAAAAGGAGTGGTAGACAATGGATTTTCAATACAAAGAATTAGGCAATGACGTTTTTGCGTATGAGTATACGCAAGATGGAGAGAAACTTGGAGAAATAACGTGGACATTACTTGGAGACATTATGGTAATGGATCACACTTACGTTTCTGATAAGCTAAGAGGTCAAGGTATAGCAAAAAAACTACTGGATGCTGCCGCTTCCTATGCTCGCCAAAATAATTTAAAAATGGAAGCTGTATGCTCTTATGTTGTAGCAGTCTTCAATAAATCAGATGAATATAATGATGTAAAAGCCTAGTAAAACAAAAAGGCAATCCGCTTTATAAATAAGTGGATTGCCTTTTTATTTTTTGTTTATTAAATCTGTGTAAATAATACCAAGATACCTGTTAATACCGAAGCACCTGCCAATGTGTAAAAGAAATCAGTCTGGTTGAATATCAATTTTTTCTCCATCTAATCATCCTTTCTAGAATAAGTGTTACTATATAAATACCCAATTATAAAATAATATAAACAGGTTTAACCCAAAAGGTTACGGGAAGATGAAAAAAGACGAAACTTTTATAAACTGTATTCGTAGAATAGTTATATTAAAATTTTAATGGAGGTTATCTATATGTCACGTACTGGAGAAATAGTGTTAGGAGTAATTAGTGCGGTTTTTACTATTATTGCAATTATAGGAGTATCCTTTCTGGTAGTTAGTGGAAGCGCAGCATTTCAAGACGAGGCGATAAACGCTGAAATACAGCAAGAAATATTAAATGATCCTTCTTTAACAGGACAGGATGCGGAAATGGTTGTACAATTTTTAGATGTATTACCAGGGATGTTTAGCACTTTTGGATGGGGATTTGTTGTTGTCCTTGTGATTAGTCTCGTATTGAATATCGTTGGAATTGTTGCTGTGATGAAAAACAGAAAACCGAAGCTTGCAGGTGTTATGTTCATCCTAGCCGGACTATTTGCTGGAATTATTTCGTTAACTTCGATTCTATTGTACATCGCTGCAATTATGTGTTTTGTTCGTAAAGCACCAGCACAATTGACTGATCAAGATGAATACTATAAGTCTGTATAACTAGAAAAAACACTAGCTTAATAAGCTGGTGTTTTTAATAGGTACATGTATTTTGCGGTAGTTAATGGATGACCCTCAAAATATTCGTCAAATTCTTCTAAGCATTCAAAACCAAATTTTTCATAGAAAAAACGAGCATTTTGATTATCTCCTTCTACATAAACGAATAATTGGCGACCAGAATGCATTTCTTCTAAGCCAGCTTGAATTAACTTTTTACCGTAGCCAAGCTGTTGATACTCGGGCAAGATGTAAATGGCAGTTAGTTCTGCATCACCATCTTCATCTACATATGTAAAGCTGGCAAATCCAACTGGCTGTCCTTGATATTCAGCGATTAAAAAAATAGTTTTTTCCATTCGTTTCGCTAGCATTGTATTCGAATACGCTTTTTCTAGAAAAAGGGATTGTATATTATCAGGAATAATACCTTTATATGTTTCGTTCCAACTGATCTTTGCGATTTGTTGTACAGTTGAAATATCTTCTAACGTCGTCGCCCTAATCATTCGAACTCACCTCTAAATTCTTTTTGTTATCATATCAAAAATACGAGCAATCTTCTACCAATAAGTAGAATAAAAACACAAGCTTCTTATTTTTGTAGTGAAAATTAAAGTTTAAGTGGTGTAAAAGAGGGTATATATTAACAGGTAATAGAATAAGGAGAACTCGGAGGTAATTTAAATGGCAAAAAATAAATCATTATTATTAGCAGGTCTTGCAGCGGGGGCATATGCCTATTTTAGAAAAAAAGAAAATCGAGATAAAGCGATGGTAGCGTTTAACAATACAAAGGCAAAAGTAAATTCCTATATGGAAGCTCAAAAGCATAATAATTCAGATTTAACTACAGCAGGAAACCCAGATCCTCAAGATGTCCAAGATAACAAAATGGTATCTGAAGGGGCTATGACAAGTGTCCAGTACTATAATGAAGAAGTACAAGATAACACTAAAAAATCCGAAGAAGTTACAAATTAAAAGTGCCTATTAAGGGCACTTTTTAATTTGCCGGAGTCTTTACTTTTTATTGATTAAAATAGATAAACCAGATATTATGAGTAAAATAATTCCCGTTAGGAAAAAGCCGTCATTGGCAGTTAACTCTAAATAGCCAGTCACACTCGATCCTGCTACAACACCAATAGAGAAAAAGGCATAGAAATAACCATACGCTTTGCCCCGGTTAGAAGAATGTGTAGAATCGATTAATAGTGAATTAATGGAAGGGAATAAAAACGCAAAGCCGACCCCATATAAACCCATCCAAATATACATAAACAACAATAACTCCGTTTGTCCTAAAAGCAACATACTTATACCCATAAGAGACATTCCAAAAGCCAGCGTCTTCACAGGTTTTACCCGATCGAAAATACGATTCGTTGGCATAATAAAAACCAGAATTGCGACAAAACCGAAAGTACTTAATAGCAAACCGCTAGTTTTCGTATCAAATCCGAGATGTAATATCTTTAATGGGAGCATATAAGCTAATACGCCTTGCGAAAACATTAAGAAAAATGCTCCTGCAAAAGCTTTTACAAGTCCAGCTTCCTGAAAAAAATGGCGAATAGAAATAGTAGGAGTTGACTTAGTAATGATGGTTTGTCTACGAATTATAATGGATCTTAAAAGAAAAATCGATAAAATGCTTAACAAAAGCATAACGCAAGCCGTAATACTAAGTACAAATACTTCGCTTTTCTTACTAGCAATAATTCCGCTCATAGCTGGACCTACTATAGCAGCTAATCCAACAAATGCACCAGATAGTGCCACACCTTTCCCACGTTTTTCGCTAGCTGTTTGGTTAGCTGAAAAAGTAAAAGCAGCAGGTACGATAAATCCTGCAACCAAACCGTGGATAAATCGTATGAATAATAAACCAATTGGTTCTGTTACCAAATGATACAAAAATAATGCAACGCTAGTAGTAAACAAACCAAATAGTAGAACGTAATAGGGCCCTTTTTTATCAGTCAAAAATCCAGAAATAATGTTACCGATTGTATTGGCGAAGGAATACATGCCTACAACTAAGCCAGTTATAAATGGAGTTGCACCAAGTTTATTAGCATAAGGACTCATAATCGGCAATTGTGTAAACAGATCAAAAAATGAGAAAAAGATAATGATATAAACAAATAAGCGCAATTTAGTTCCTCTTTTCTATATCGAACTATTCCTTAGTTTAGCATTTAGATCTGCTTCACACTAGAAACGGGAAAGAATATTTGGATTGGATAAAAATTTATAGAAGATAATTGAAAAATAGTGGGAAATGACGAAATAAACTATAGTATCCATATAATTATGTTTATATAATAACAAAGGAAATTTATGTGAAAAATTTCACTTCTTTTAAGTGATAATATTTTAAACTTCCAGTATAATGATATAAAGTGATTCTGTATTCCTAAAGTACGAATTCCAAAAGTACTAGACGAAAAGAAAGATGAGGTTTGTATGTATAGCAAAGAGAAAATATTTTTGGAGTATTTCTCCAAGTCTTATAACAAAGAAATGGGTGTCACAAATAGAATCGAAGGACTAGATCAGTTTTTCGAATTAGAGAAGAAGTTATTTCTACATATGTTTTCATATGAAATAGAAGAAGCAAAAGCAGTATTGAGAAAAATGATTGACTTAATCATTGCTAGAACTGGAAAACAAATGATATTAAATGTGAAAAATTACTATATTCAATTAGCATCCATTATGGCGAGAAAGCTTTACGAAAACCAAGTACCTACAGATAAAGTAATGGCTTTTAATATTGCAAGCGTGGATATTATTGATACACAAATGAATGATGCCCAATTTCTCCAATGTGCAGATGAGCTAGTGGAATTTTTTGTTTTGGTCATTACAGAGAGGAAAAAACCCTCCTTCGGTCACCAAACAGTGAATAAAGTAATATTATTTATCAACGATGGGATTGAGACTAGTTTAACGGTGGAGGATATTGCAAATCATTTCAATATTAGTACAAGCCATTTGTCTCGTATATTCAGAGAACATACTGGTGTAACTTTAGTGGAGTATTTAAATATTCGTAAAGTTGAAGAATGCCAATTTTTTTTACGGCACACGAACAAAGCTATTTTGGATATTTCAGATGCATTCCATTTTTGCAACCAAAGTTACTTCACGCGTATTTTTAAAAAATATACAGGTGTTACACCTAAACAATTTAGAAATCATCTGGAACATCCGACCTTTAAATATGTTTTCCCTAATGAGCCTAAATCACTTTAGATTTGATAAATAGCTTCATAGTGATGTATACTCTGTATAGTTTGATAATTGTAGGTGAATGAATTGAAAAAGAAGATTAGTTTACTTTCTATTCTTGTATTCGCAGCCCTTGTATTAGGTGGATGCGCAGGAGTAGAAAACAAAGAGGGTACTTTTTACAATATATTTGTTCGTCCTTTTGAATTTTTGATACATTTCTTTGGTGAAATGTTCAATGGTAGCTATGGGCTAGCGATTATCGCCATCACAGTTATTATCCGTTTTGCACTTATGCCATTAATGCTTAGAAACTATAAGCATCAGCAAGGCATGAAAGAAAAAATGGATAAATTGAAACCAGAGATGGATGAAATTCAAAAGAAATTAAAAGAAACAAAATCTAAAGAAGAACAAATGGCTTTACAGCAAGAAATGATGGGTCTATATCGCAAACATGGTGTAAATCCATTGAATATGGGTTGCTTGCCAATGCTTATTCAAATGCCTATTGTAATGGGATTATACTTTGCTATTTCGCATTCAACAGAGATTAAAGCCCATCCGTTTTTATGGTTTAACTTAGGTTCTCCTGATATCGCGATGACACTTATAGCTGGAGCAGTGTATTTCATTCAAGCGAAAGTATCATTATGGACGGTACCGGAACAACAAAAGCAACAAATGAAGATGATGATTTATATTTCTCCTATTATGATTATGTTCATCTCGTTCAGCTCAATGGCAGCATTGCCACTTTACTGGGCAGTTGGTGGGCTATTATTAATATTCCAAACATACTTGGGAAGAAAATTCTATTCTAATCATCCAGAGAAAGCGAAAGAATCAGTATAAAAAACGAAGCTTTTATAGCTTCGTTTTTTCTTGTGAGGTGTATGAAATGAAAAGAAATTGGATTTTTGGTATTTTAATTGTAGGAGCAGCAATTACTGCCTTAGTGTTTATCGTATTAGGTAATTTAAACCTAGCAGTTTTATTTATGACAGCTATTTTTGCACTTAGTAATGGCTACCGTGCGATTAGTTTTAAGGAAAAAGGATTTCCACGCGAGGCAAAGTGGATGAGAACGATGGCAATCGTCTTTACTATCCTGTTTTTCGTCGTTTTAGGATTAATATTATTTTAAAAATGCGTTTACCTGAGAAAGGTAGACGTATTTTTTATTTTAAGGAAGATAGTCTAGCGAATTATTCAGGAAAAAATGGTAAACTAGAAGTATCGTTAGTGGAAAGAAGGAAGACGAGTACATGAAGTCAAGATATAGTATGTTACAAAAGAAGAAAAGAAAATGGCCTTATATTATTTCAGGATCCATTTTAGGAGTATTAATAGTAGCAATTGTCGGGTGGATTTGGTGGAATGACTGGGATATAGATAAAAGTATAGCTGCATTAGGAATTTCCCTTAAAACAGAGGAGTCTGTTCCCGTAGAGGAAAAACCTGTAGAAGAACCAGTAGAAGAAGAACCAGTTGTAGAAACCCCAACTGTTGTGGAACCTGAAGTTGATATGTCAGGAGCAAAAGGATATGTGGGCAACGAAACATTGCCGGAAGAACCAACTTATGTGGAAGGGATATTGATTGCAAGTAAAAAGTATCCATTGCCATCTACTTATGCACCAGGGGAAAGCAAGGAAGCAAGAGCTGCTTTTGAGGAAATGGCAGCAGAAGCTAAACTTTCTAGCTATGAGCTGGTTGCATTTAGTACGTATCGTTCGTTTGAATATCAAACAACTCTATATGAAAAGTATGTAAGTAACGATGGTCAAGAGGCAGCTGATCGCTATAGCGCCAGACCAGGCTATTCTGAACATCAAACAGGGCTTGCTTTCGATATAGGAGAAAAGCATTTTGAACAACATTTTGCTAGAGAGAGCTTTGGAGAAACAGAAGCTGGCAAATGGGTGGCTGCCAACGCCCATAAATATGGTTTTATCATGCGCTATCCAAATGGAAAAGAAAAAATCACTGGTTATATGTACGAACCATGGCATTTCCGATATGTAGGTAAAGAGCTTGCCCCAAAGGTTTTTGAAGCAGGAATAACGTTAGAAGAATATTTCAACTTATAAATGAAAAGAGGTTTCCGAATTTGGAAACCTCTTTTTTATAATATTGGAGATAGCAATCGTGCCAGTGATTCTTTAAATTTAATCATTTTAGTTCGTTCCTCGTAAATCTCCCATGTCATCTCGGTTGATACTTTCATATCCTCTTCGAAAATTTCAGCTAGCTTATGAGAAGTTTCCCGATCATAAATAAATGCATTCACTTCAAAATTTAACTTAAAACTTCGAACGTCAATATTAGCTGTCCCTACAGTAGAGGCTTCATCATCAATTACAATCATTTTTGTATGCAAAAATCCATTTTCGTAAATGTAAATTTTTGCCCCAGCTTTTATAAGTTCTCCAACATAGGAGTAAGTAGCCCAATAAACAAAAATATGGTCTGGTTTGTTTGGAATCATGATCCGCACATCGATACCTGATAAGCAGGCAATACGTAATGTGTCCATAAAACTAGCATCCGGGATAAAGTATGGAGTTTGGATATAAATATACCTTTTAGCCATCATGATTAACTTTAAGTATCCATTTTTAATTTGTTCCCATTCGGAATCCGGACCGCTCGAAACGATTTGTAAACCGACAGAACCTTTTAAAGGGATAGCCGGGAAAAAGATATCGGAGTATTCTATATCATGTTCAGCGGAAGCCTGGTTCCAATCCAGTATAAAACGTGTTTGAAGCGGATGAACGGAGCTTCCCTCAATCCGTAAATGCGTATCGCGCCAATATCCAAACTTTTTGTTTAATCCTAAATACTCATCCCCCACATTAAATCCCCCAATATAGCCAATACGTCCGTCAATTACGACTATTTTTCGGTGATTACGATAATTCATCCGAGGATTAATGAGAGGTAAAATGGCAGGAAAGAAAGCTTCCACTCTTCCACCCAAATCAATTAGTTCTTTAAAATGTCTTTTCCTTAAGGAACGGGATCCTGTATCATCGTATAATATTCGAACTTTTACCCCTTGTTTTGCTTTTGCTAAAAGTACTTGGTAAATCTTCTGCCCAAGGTTGTCTAAACGAAAAATGTAATACTGAATATGAATATGATCTTTCGCATTTTCTAAATCATGTAGGAGCGCATCGAATTTTTTACGACCATCCGTAAAAATTTCTACATCGTTGTCTTGTGTTAAGACTGCGTGGTTATTATGCAAATGCATAATAATAAGCTCTTTATAATGACTAGCATCATCTAGACGGAAATCGAATGAGTCATCCTCTATAGCTTCCATTTGGAATTCGATCAGCTTATCAATCCCGATTTTGTTTTTTCCTTCCCATCGAAACAAATGCTTTTTACGTAACTTTCTTCCAAATAACAAATAGATACCGAATCCTACAATAGGGATAAAAAACAGAATCATAATCCAAGCCCATGTGGAAGAAGCGTCCCGCCTTTCCAAAAATATTAATGCAATAGCAAGGAAGATATTTAAAATAAGAATGCCGGAAACGAGTAGGCTATAAACGCTTGCTGCCATAGTAACACCCCCTAAAATGAAGTTTATCTTCAGTATAGCCGATTTAACGAAAAGAAAGAAGAAAAGCAAATATCTACTACATTTTGGCGTAATAGCGACATCTATTGAATTGCGCCGGATGCCTATAGTGCTTGAATGAATAATACCCTTACCGCTGGATTTGTTAAACTACGATTGCCTTTCTTTTAGGGGAAATAGAGTATTTGAATTCCTTGACGATGCAATTTAGTTTAAAAACCCACTTGACCAATAGGAATAAAAGAATTATTATATGTTAAGAGTTAAATAGGGAGGTATTTTAGGTGAATTTATTATTCATTATTCTTAACGTGGTAGCCTTATTGGTTTTCGTTGGAATATTAATCATAATGCAAAAGAAACATGTTTCTTTTTCAAAAAGAGTATTTACAGCGTTAGGGCTAGGGATTGCTTTAGGCTTAGCACTTAACTTTATTTACGGAGCAACTTCAGAAGTATTGGCCGACTCTGTACAATGGTATAACCTAATTGGAACAGGTTATGTGAAGCTTCTTCAGATGATTGTAATGCCATTAGTATTTATTTCAATTTTGGGGGCATTTACGAAAATTACTATTGGTAAAAACTTCGGGAAAATGGCGGCAATCATTTTAAGTATTTTAATCGGTACGACAGCAATAGCAGCACTTGTAGGTATAGGCTCAGCTGCAATATTTGATTTAAATGCAGATCAAATTGTGCAAGGAGATGCAGAATCAGCTCGTGCAGAATATTATGAAGGACGTTCCGCGGAAGTAGCAGATAAAACGCTTCCTGAGCAAATAATTGAATTACTTCCTGCAAATCCATTTTTAGATTTCACAGGAGCACGTTCTACATCTACTATAGCGGTAGTTGTTTTTGCAGCATTTTTAGGATTCGCTTATTTAGGGGTTTCGCGTAGAGATAAAGATAATGCAACGATTATTAAAAAGGGTATTGATGCAGTTTATGCACTTGTCATGAGTGTAGTGAAAATTGTATTGCGTTTAACGCCATACGGAATTTTAGCAATTATGGCAAGAACAGTAGCAACCTCTGATTTTGGGGCAATATTTAACTTAGGTAAGTTTGTGGTAGCTTCTTATGTAGCACTTGCAGTAGTGTTTGGCATGCACTTACTAATTATTTTGTTATCTGGACTAAATCCAATAACTTATTTGAAAAAAGCAGCAGAGCCATTACTTTTTGCATTTACTTCCCGTTCAAGCGCAGGGACATTGCCTATTAATATTAATACACAAACGAACAAATTAGGTGTATCAGAAGGAGTAGCTAACTTCTCTGGATCATTTGGTTTGTCTATAGGGCAAAACGGATGTGCTGGTATATATCCAGCAATGCTTGCATTTATGATTGCACCATCACAAGGGATTAATCCTTTAGATCCGATGTTCATCTTAACAGTGGTAGCAGTTGTTGCCATCAGTTCATTTGGTGTTGCAGGTGTAGGAGGCGGAGCAACATTTGCCGCAATTCTAGTACTATCTGCTTTAAACTTACCTGTTGCTTTAGCTGGTTTACTCGTTTCAGTAGAACCATTAATCGATATGGGTCGTACAGCAGTAAACGTAAGTGGTTCAATGACAGCAGGAGTTACTACAGCAAAAATTACCGGTGAGTTAGATAAAGACGTATATAACGCACCGCTAGAAACACAATCAGTAGAAGCTTAATAGAAATACGAAAAGCCGTCCTTTCGAGGACGGTTTTTTGTGTTTTATTAAGTATCTCTGGCATTAGAAAATGTTCTGCAACAATATGTCTAAGCTAGTAAATTAGATTATCAGCACCTCATGCGCAGTATAGATATACTGCGAAGTAAGAAATTTTATTAGGTGACCACTGGGATATTCGCTACAGGGTGGACGCTTTCCGCGGGCACGGCTTCAATCTCCTCGTCGCTCACGCTCCTGCGGGGCTTTCAGCTCGTGCTTTTCTCGCTGGAGTCGCCACCCTTTCGCTACAATCCAATAAGGATAAGGCTACATAATTGGCGTCACTGTTTAACAGAACTAATCAAACTTCTTCAGAGATTTTCTAACTATTAAGTGCCAATAAATGGTGTAATATAACAAAGCCGAGCAAGCGGAACTTTAGAGAAAAGTAATCTTATTTAATGCTCTATTATTATTGCAATCCCAATCCAAGTTAACTTGTTTTGTGAAAAACTGTTAATAATTTTGTTTCTAGTAAGTCGATAATAAATAAAAAGAATTTATTATTGATTTTCGCTACAGGCGGCGACTCCTGCCGGATGAGTGGGCTAATGAGACATTCCAACGACGCCCTAAGCGGAGGGAATGGCTCATCGCACACCCGGCGGAAAGCGTCCGACCTGCAGTGAAAATCTAGCGGACACTTCATCAACCACCTACGTCGCAGTTTTCCTATACTGCTCTGTGGGAGTTTTGGGCAACAAGCTACATTTCAAAGTCATCTACATTTTATCCAGCCCTTCCTAAATAATTTCCTTACACTTTACATAAATTTAACGTACGGATTTTCAATATTAGGAAAATAATTTGCTATAATTTAACTAAATATGCATAACAAGGAGTTGGATAAATGCTACAAGCGATTGATCTTCACAAGAAATTCAAAACAAAAGAAGCGGTTCATAAAGTTAACATGCAGCTGGAGGCAGGAGAATCTGTTGGGTTACTCGGTCCGAATGGTGCTGGGAAGTCTACAACTATTTCCATGTTATCTTCTTTAATAATGCCGACAAGTGGTGAGGTGTTATGGAATAACGTATCCATCAATAAAAATCCAGAGGCTCTCCGTAAAACGCTAGGTGTAGTTCCACAAGAAATTGCATTGTATCCAGAGCTCTCTGCAAAAGAAAACCTACACTTTTTTGGACGTATTTATGGATTGAAAGGACAATTACTAGTAGAACGCACCGAAGAAATATTACAGAAAATCGGTTTGGCTGACCGCAAAAACGATATAGTGAAAACATTTTCTGGTGGTATGAAGCGTCGTTTAAATATTGGAGCTGCTCTTTTACATAATCCATCTATATTAATCATGGACGAACCGACAGTTGGGATTGACCCGCAATCGAGAGCGTATATTTTAGATACTGTCAAACAGCTCGTCGAAGAAGGCATGACATTACTTTACACCAGCCACTACATGGAAGAAGTAGAGCTTCTCTGTGACAAGATTTATATTATGGACCAAGGTGAAATCATTGCCCACGGCACGAAAGAAACATTAAAATCACTAGTTTCGGACAATCAAACCATCGAATTAAAAGCACATGTCCTATCAAAGGGATTCGAGGCGGCGCTAAAAAAGCATTTTCCAACTGCTAATATTCGCAAAGAAGATGAAATACTATTAATTACAATGCCTCAAAACGAGGAGCCGCTGGCGACTATATTTGCAATTGCAGCAGAAAATGCAGTGACGATTACTTCTGCGATTGTGAAAGTTCCTTCTCTGGAAGATGTATTTTTACATTTGACAGGCAGAGCATTGAGGGATTAGGGGGAGAATCTGTGATGCTACTCAGTTTAATTGGAAAACAGATGAAAATGTTGCTGCGTAACAAACAGCCGCTTATTATTTTGCTCGTGATGCCTGTTGTGCTCATTACCATTCTTTCTACTGCTCTCGCTAGTGTGATGAATAGTGAGGAAGAAGCAGCTATTCAGGCTAAACTTGTACTAATAGATGAGTCGAGCTGGGAACAGGAAGAGGCGTCTATTGAAAGTTGGTTGAAAGAAGAGGGAGTTAGCGGACCTGCTCTCGAGGCCTTACTTCAAGTTTTCAAGAGCAATGATCCTATTTCAATTTTAGAAGGATCTATTTTGGACTCAAAAGATATTAGTAAATATATTGCGAAGGAAAGTAGGCAATCTACTGAACTCGATAGTCTTAGAAAAGACAAAGAAATCGATGGCATCTTAGTGATTCCTGCAGACTTTCGTTTTAATTACATAAAATCAGCTTATTTAGATGAACAGGAAACCCCTGATATGGATTTGTTTTTAAGCCAAGAAAATGGAATACGCGCTTCGATTATTCAATCGGTGCTCGAAGAGTGGCAAAGTGGTTTCACTAAATCGCTTGCTTTAATGAAAGCTGGAATTCCAGCTGATGGAGTAATGCAAAATGAGCAAGCGGTTGAAAGGATTGAACAGGTGTTGCAAGGAAGTGAACGAAAAATTCCTGCTTCGATTTATTACACAGTTGGAATGCTTGTGATGTTTGCACTTTATATACCGACGTTTTTGGCGGGCTTTGCTTTGCAGGAAGTGCAGTGGAAAGTATATGATCGAATCCTTTTAGCGGGTGTACCCGCCACACTATATGCTTTTTCTATTTTTATAACAGGAATGATTATTGCACTGATGCAGCAAGTCATTATCCTGTTATACGGTAAATTTGTGTTAGGTATTGACTGGATTGGTTTAGAAGGAATGGCTTTAATCGCGTTAAGCTTTAGTTTATTTATCGGGGGGCTTTCTGCTTTACTCACGACATTGCAACTTCGTACGAAATCAGAAGGAGTTGCAAATATATTCAGTGGTTTAGTAGTTTCCATATTCGCTTTTTTAGGAGGTTCGTTTTTTAACATAGGGGACGTATCTAGTCTGCTTGCGAATATAGGGAGTTTTACGCCTAATGGAGCAACAATGAGCGCTATTTTAGCGATTCAAAAAGGACAATTATTAGAAGTTATTTGGTCTTATATGTTCACTTTGTATGGATGGTTTGTTATTTGTATATTGCTATCCATTGTTTTATTTCCAAAAAGAGGGGTGACATCGTGAAAGGAATATGGCTGGCAAGATTGCAAAACTTGAAACGAAAACCTCTCGTTCTTATTTCAATGACGGTTATGACTGTTATTTTTGCGTATGTATTAAGCGGTGGCGTCGGTAGTAGTGTAACTTTATTAGTCGCGACGGATAACACGGATATGAGTAATAAGGTTTTGGAAAGGCTACAACATGAGGATGACTATTCCATTACCGTTTTATCAGAGGCAGAATTGCAAGAAGTAATGAAAGAAAAGAGGGACAAAATCGGATTACAGCTTCATGAAAAAACGTATTCTGTTTTAGCAGATACCGAATCGGACATCGTAAGAATGCTGTCTCTTGAAGTAGTAACTATCTATAACGAGCTTTCTTTTCAGGAACAGATAGTTACCAATGCTGGAGAGAGTAAGTGGGAAGAAGTAGAAAAAAGCATGGCGGAAGAACCATCATTTCTATTGAAAAAGTCATCCATGGATGAGTCCCAAGTTTTTAGATATGACGGAGCACTTCAAAGTCTTTTTGGTTTCATGCTCTATTTTGTCTTTTATACAATTTCGATCAACGTCCAATTTATATTAGAGGATAAACGAACAGGGATATGGAATCGTTTGAAGCTAGCGTCTATAAGTAAATTTCAATTGTATTTCGGTCATTTATCTTTTAGTTATCTTATTGGACTTATACAAATGCTGTTAGTCATTTTCTTGTTTCGCTTCATCATTGGTACAAATATGTATGGTGGATTCTGGAAAGTGGTCATTATTTCTAGTGTGTATGTATTACTCGTCATGGCGTTTTCGTTGTTTATTATTTCACTTGTGAAAACCGTTAGTCAGAGCAGCGTTATTATTTCTTTGCTTGCCGTTGCTTTTGCAATGATTGGCGGGGCATACTGGCCATTAGAAATCGTTCAATCAGAAGGACTGCTTGCGATGAAATGGATATCTCCTATTTATTACGGAATGGAAGCTTTAAAAAGAGTTACCATTTATGGGGAAACTTTAGGTGGAGTCTTTTCGTATATATCTATGATGATACTATTAGCAATATTGCTAATAGTGATTGGCATTACTTTACTAGAAAAAAGGACAGAACGATACCATTCTAGTGAATAGATAGGGGTGTTTGGGATGTACTGGTGTAAAATTGCAAGGACAGAAAAAGAATTTGAAGCGATTGCTAGATTAAATTATCAAACGTTTGTAGAAGAAATACCGCAGCATGAACCGGATCCAAGCGGAATGAGGGTGGATCCATTTCATCATGAAAATGTGTATGTTATTGTGCTAAAGGATCAGGAGCTCGCAGGGATGGTTGCATTTCGTGCAATCCGTCCTTTTTCCTTAGATTTAAAGCTTGGACCAGTAGAGGATTTGCTTCCGGAAGATGCGCTTACTGGACTGTTGTGCGAAGTGCGTCTAATGGCAGTCGATAAGGCTCATCGAAATGGACGAGTATTTTACTATTTAGCGCGTGCATTATCTGATTATGCGTATGAGAACGGATACGGGGCTGCTGTTATATCTGGAACTATTCGTGAACAAAAATTATATAATCAGCTAGGTTTTGAACCTTTTGCAGAAACCGTCGGGACAGGGGATGCCCTTTTTGTTCCAATGGTGCTGACAAGAGAACGATTTGACCGTTCCGTTGCTGCCCGGTTTAAGCAAAAAAGATATTCGTTTTATCCGGGACCTGTTCAACAAACGGAACTGATTCAACAGGCATTTCTAGAAAAACCAATATCCCATCGATCGCATGCATTTGAAGTGATGCTAGAACGAGTGAAGAATAAACTCTTGGGGATGAGTGGGGCAGACTATGTACATCTTTTATCCGGAAGTGGGACGCTTGCGAACGAAGCGATGATTGCCCAATTATATGTATTAGGAGAGAAAGGGCTAATACTTACAAATGGTGCATTTGGAGAACGCTTGGAAAGGCAGGCCGGTAGATGGGGGCTTGCTTTTGAGGTACAAGCCTATGAGTGGGGGACACCATTTGATAAGATGGAAATTGAAAAAGAACTTGCAACTGGTAATTATAGTTGGTTATTAATGGTGCACGGGGAAACTTCTACGGGAATGTTAAATGATCTGGAAGCATTCGCTAAAATGTGCAAAGAATATAATGTGTCGCTTTGTGCAGATTGTGTAAGCTCTTTTGGCGCTTTACCATTTTCAATGGATGGCGTGTACTTAGCTACTGGAGTCAGTGGAAAAGCTATTGGAACCATGAGTGGTTTAGGATTCGTCTTTTCAAACTCGGAGATTGTAACGAGCGATAACATTCCAGCTTATTTAGATATTGGTCTAACTGCTAGTCAAATGATCCCATTTACGATGTCCTCCCAGCTAGTACAAAGTTTAGAAAATGCACTGAAAGCTTATGAAAAGGGTGCAAGATATACACTGTTAAAAAATCGGATGAATTTCATCGAGCAAGAAGTGAAGAAGCAGCAAATCCAACTATTAGCGGATAATCATTACCCGATGATTATTACTTGGCAGGAAAATGTCTTTCCTCATTTAGCTGAGGATGCACGAATGTCCGGCTTCGATCTTCATTATAAAAGTGATTATTTAGTAGAACGAGGATTGCTACAGGTTTCCTGTATTCAACCAGATTTTGAAGATGCTTGGTCGAAGTTTACAAATTGGATGGATAATTATCGGACGTACCATTCAGAGTAAATGATGCCTAAAGATTAATAGATCGATATAGAAAAAATGTGGTCTCTCAGTCAGTTATGATGGGGAGACCACACTTTTTTATAAATTTCTTCGATATATTTTTTATATGGTGTGTCTGGCATTTTACTGATATTATCGAAAGCAACTTGTACTGCTTTCATTGCCTTATCCTGCTGACCTAGCTCTAGGTAGCATAAAGCTATATAGGCATCTTTTTCATAGAAGATGGATAAATCGATAGGATGATGAAGAACATCTGGAATGACAACCTCCTGTAATTTATCAATAGCCTGTTCATATTGCCCCAAACCGTATAATATTTTTCCTCTTTCTAGTAAGAAAAAAGGCGTGAATAGTTTTTTGTTTATACCTTTAATCGAAAGTGTATTGAATAAATGATCTGCTTCTACGTATCTTTTTTTATAAGAGGTTAAGTAATGGATTGCAGCATAATAAGTGAAGATTTTCGAATCCTCATCATCGGCAAATTCACTATATGCAAGAAGCTTGTTTAAATAATACTCCTTTTTTATCTCATCTTCCGCCATCATCGCTTGTGCAGCAGCCAATCTATATAAATTATCCACTTGTTTAAATATTTTATGTTTGTTCGAATACTGAATTGCTTTTTCCATTACCTGAATAGCTTCTTCGTATTTGCCAACAGCAAAATATAAAGTAGCTTCTAAATAGTCGTAGTCCAACCGAGAGAGGGGGTCTATCCATAACGGATTTGCTTCCAGTTTTGCACGTTCTCCAAGAAGTATGTCCAGTGACTTCTGGTATTGGTGCTTTCGATATGGAATAACGGCAAGGGATGTCCCTATGTCTGCCCGTTTTGTAGTTAAGTTTAATTGTTCATACATTACTGCAACTCGTTTTAATAGATGTTCGGAGTCACTATTATTAGTAAAAGCTAAACAGCGACTGTACATTTCCAGTAAACGAGCAGCTTCATATCCTTGTATAAGCTTAGGTACGTATGGTTTTACTAACTCAATCAATTGCTCATGCTCAGTTGTCAGATCTTCATAGTTCGTACTAAAAAGGATTTCGGCTTTCTCAAGTATCTCCCTTAATTCGAGGTTACTAACCTCTTCTAAAAGACTGGTCATATCCACGTCTAGTCGTCCGGCTATATAATTTAAGCTTTCCATGGAAGGGTTTGCTTTGTTATTTTCGATTAAACTAAGCATACCTTTTGTGAGCTCTGTGCCCGCAAGAGCTTCTAGTGTCATCTTTTGTTGTTTTCTTAGTTTGCGAATTCGCTCTCCTAAAGTTGACATGTTATACACCTCATTTTATAAGTTTAATTATATTAAACTTTTGATTGAAATGGAAGTGATGCTATGGTATTGTTTGTTTAATTATATTAAACATTTCAAAGGGGAAATGAAAATGGAAGAAGTGCAAAAGCTTAAAAGGGCTACCTATCATTTGTGGACGTTTACGATTAGTAAAATGATTTCTAGTTTTGGTGCACAAGTGTATGCTTTCGCTATCAGTTTTTATATTTTACAGTTGACTGGGTCCGCTTCAAACTTTGCATTGAATTTGATTTGCAGTATTTTGCCAAGAACTTTAGTAGCGCCATTTGCAGGATATGCTGCGGACAGATATTCGAGAAAAATGATTGTCATTGTAGCACAAATTGCAACGACTCTAGCTATATGCGGGCTACTTATTGTTAGTTTAAGGGCTGATTTGTCGTTAGTAGCGATTTATACTACGACTGTTATATTATCGTTAGCTTCTACGTTTTCTAGTGTCACCTTTAGTTCATCCATTACAGGATTAGTGGATGAAGGAAGAATTCAAAAAGCTATGTCCCTGAACCAAATGTCGATTTCATTTGCTGCAATTGGAGGTCCAGCATTAGGTGGGATATTATATGGTACAGTTCCTATGCCAGTATTTTTAGTTATGTACACGGCTGCATCCGTTATTGCGGTGATTTTAGAGTCTACGATGAATTTTACTTTATTTGCAAAACGTAAAGAAGTGGTGGAGGGAGAAGAAAAAGAACCAATGCTTCAAAGTATGAAAGAAGGATTGCGTTATTTGAAAAACCAACCCATTTTGAAAGCAATTGTGTGGATCTCACTTTTTATAAATTTTTTATTTGGTGCTTATATGGTAGGGTATTCATTTATTTTAATCGAAAAGCTAAAAGTGGCTTCGGAGCATTTTGGATTAACAGAGGGTGCTTTTGCGGTAGGCATGTTGCTCTTATCTATTTACTTCTCTACTAGAAAAGAAGTGAAGTATCCTTTATTGCTTTCAAAGAGAAGCATAGTAATAATGGGTGTACTCATGGGAGCAGTGGCTTTACCGTTAATCATTAGCATGTCCTACAATGTTACATTCGGTTACTATGCTGTTTTAATGTTTTGTCTCGGATCTGCAATGATCATCACAAATACTCCATTGCAGGTGATGATGCAAAAGATGATTGAGGATGATTATAAAGGCCGCGTATTCTCTATTATAGAAACGATGGCGATGGCACTTATGCCTCTAGGAACGGTAATCTATGGATTTTTATATGATTTGCTGCCTGCAGAAGGTATTCTTATCGTATCGAGTCTGTTATTAATAGTGGCTGTATTGATACTTGCAAGACCATCCGTTATTCGAACCGCCCATCCTGAACTGAAATAGAAAATGCCAAGGAGCGACTTTTCGCTTCCTTGGCATATAATCTTACTCTACACTTTTAACGTTTTTTTTGAATTACGGAATGCAAAAATCAATCCGATCGATAAGATCGCAAGCACACCAGACACGACATAAATATTATCGGGTTGAACGGTGAACAACCATGCAAATAATAGAGGACCAATAATTCGTCCGAGGTTGTCCATTGAATAGGCCATCCCGGCTGCCGTTCCGTAGCGTCCACCTGACTCTTTCGAGGTAAGTGAAACAATCGTTGTTCTTGCAAGTGCATTTCCTGCAGTGAATACGCATAAAGCGAAACCAGCCCAGAAAATGCTGTTTGTAAATACAGTCATAAACAAGCCAACTGCCGTGAAAATTTGTGCATAGAAGAGCCACTTTGTTTCAGTGCCATTTTTTATACGACGCACGACACCTCCCTGAATAGCTGCATCAACAAATCCGCTAAACATAAATAAATAACCAATTTGAAGTGGTGTAATGTCAATTCTTTCAATTTGGAACAATTGGAATGTAGCCTCTAAACCAGCAAGTAAAAAAGTGACCATAAAGGAAAACAAAAATAAATACTTAATACGGTAACCCCAAAGACTTGCGGCACCTTTGGGAAGAAGAGCGCGTTTGTTTGCTTCCCCGGTACGTTCTGGCTCTTTCAAAATAATAAATGCATACACAAAAATTACCAGTAATAACAACGCGGAAACAGTAAACGGAAGTGTTAAGTTAACATGTCCAAGTACACCGCCAATTGCAGGTCCAAAAATAAATCCTAAACCAATCGACATCCCGAGAAAACCCATATACTTATTGCGATTTTCTTCATCTGATAAATCAGCAGCAAATCCAGTTACCGCTGCGTAAAGTGCTCCTGAGAATAATCCTCCCACTACACGGGATAAATAAAGCATAAACAATGAATCAAAAAATAAAGAAAATAGCCAGAAGCTCAAACTAAATCCAACTAGCCCAACTAATATAAGTGTTTTACGGCCAACACGATCAGAGAGCATTCCCCAAAATGGTGCTGTGAAGAAAGCAGCCAGGGAGTAAACGGTTAGTAAACCGCCAACATGAATCTCGTGATAATTCTGATGTAATATGACTTCGGGTAAAACGGGAATGATAATCCCAAAGCCTAGATAAACTAAAAACTGTATGGACATTAATATAAAAAGAGTCTTTTTCATACAAACACCTGCCTTCTGGAAAACATCTACTCTCTATATTACATGTTTTCATAAAGTTTGGCACATTGGAGATGGAGTCACTTTTTTATGTATTCAATTCATTGAATGCGAATGGAAAACTCAAAAAAGCCATCCCTCGAAATTTTGGGATAGCTCTTCGTTTAAAAACTTCGTGGTTCGGAAATGCTTTCCATAGCGTTTGAAATTTCTTGCACATGCGGAAAAGGGAATGCTAAATCAGCTAAAGATACGAAGCCAACAAGTAAACCATCTTCCATTACGGGGAGCCTGCGAACCTGATTACGCGCCATCACTACTGAAGCTTCTGTGGTTGTATCGTCAGGAGAAACGGAAATGACTGATTTCGTCATGACATCTTCTACTTTACTTCGCACATCTCTTGCAACAGCACGTGTCACGATATCTCGATCCGTAATCATACCGACTAATTTCTTGTTGCTGACAACTGGCAAACAACCGATATCTAGCGTTCGCATTTGATCTGCAACTTCATTTACATAATCTTGTGGATTACATGTTACTACTTCTCTGCTCATCACATCTTTCACGTTCATATTAAATCACTCCTTTGTTCGCAGTTTTCTTAATTAGTTTGGTTTACAAAAGTTTAAAATATGTAATATAAAAGAAAGTTTAAAATGAATAAAAAAGTGGTATGATAAAAACAAAATAAAAAACAAAAGAAACTTTTTTCATCATAAATCGTAATAATAAATGGAGAGGACGAGGTGGATAGAATGGCAAAGGAAGTTGATTTAAAGAAAATTGTAAGTAATCTTTCGAAGCTGGGTGTTACAGTTACAATGACAAAATCGAGACTTGACATACTTAAAGCGTTAGCACCACCAGCACAAACTCCCCACACGCAAAGTTAAAAAGAGTGGCTCGAAAAGTTCGTATAAATTTGAACTTTAGAGCCACTCTTTTTAGATGCATTCTTTATTAATCATCATCTTCATTTTTAGCGAACATATACGTTTTATGGTGAAATTTCATACTAAACACGAGGCCAAGTGCGAGCATATTCCCCATTAGAGAACTACCGCCGTAGCTTATAAATGGCAATGGAATCCCTGTTATAGGTAGCAGTTGTATCGTCATCCCAATATTTTCGAATACATGGAATGTAATCATGGCAATTATTCCTGCACATACATACGTGCTATACGCATCCTTAAGCTGAAGTGTAATTTTCGTTAAATGAAAAATAAGTAAAAAGAAAATACTTATGACAATGCTCGTACCTATAAAGCCATACTCTTCACCTATAACTGCAAATATAAAGTCAGTATGATTTTCAGGGACGTACACAACTCGTCCACCATAACCTTTACCGAAAATTTCTCCTGAACCAATAGCATTTAAGGAAGTAATTAAGTGCATTCCTTCATCGGAGGCATAGGAATAAGGGTCCAGCCAAGAATATATTCGAGCGAATTGATAACCCTGTAATCCGAACTTTTCTTGTAAAAAATCTTGCATGTAAAGTGCCATCCAAAGAAGAGACGCACCAATAGTCACAGATCCCAACAATAACGGAAGAATGATTTTCCAGGTTATTCCGGCTACTATAACTAAGGCAGCTGTAATGGCAATGAAAACAAGTGCAGTCCCAAGGTCAGGCTGTTTGAGAATAAAACCCAATGGAATCAGTAAGGTAATAGCGATTTTTCCGAGTAAAATAAAATCCGTTTTTATAGATTTCATTAAATATACTTCATGATGCTTTGTGATTAAACGGGCAAGAGCTAATATAAAAAAAGTCTTCATGAATTCAGCAGGTTGAATATCCCCAATAGGTAAATGGAACCAGCTTTTTGCATTGTTTCTCGGTTCAACTAGTGCTAAGCTACCCGGCAAGATAAAAAGAATGAAGAGTAGTAGCACCCCGATACCATAAATATACCAAGACATTTTTTTGTATTGATCCGGTTCAAAAAACATGACAAGCCCGACAATGACAGCACCAACGCCATACCAGAAAACTTGTTTCGCTACAAAGTTATATCCAGCATATTGACCTGTAGTTACGGCAGAAGAAATAGCAAGTAAACTAACGATTAAAAATAATAATATAATAAAAGCAAGGGTCCAATCGAAGCGATCGGCAAAGCCTTTTTTGTTTTCCATAAGAGTCACCTAAATTTCTTTCAAATTTCACTTATTCATTATAGCTTAAAATAATGTTTTTGGCTTGTAGGTATAAGAGACGAAGATTAAGATAAAGATGTTTCATTGGAAAAATTATGCTATTATATTATTTAGAATAAAGGGGTGAATTGAGTGGCAAAAAAAGAGAAAGAAATTGAAGAATATATAACGCATTTATACGTGCATGTAAATGATATCGAGCATTTTGTGTTGTTTAGTGGTATTACTGTCCACCAGTTTATTCGGCAATTCTCAGATTTGCCCGCTCTTTTATTATTAAAGCATGAATACGAAGAAGCATCTTTTAATATTCATACACAGCTGGAGTTTGTTGTGCATGATCAATATAATCGCTTTTTAAAGGATTTTGCAGAAAGACCAACCGCTTTATGCTTATTAGATTTTACGGATGAACGTAAGTTAAATATGTTATCTCCTCAAGAGCAAGCGGAGCTGCTATATATCGCACATAAGAAAGAGACGTTACGTTTACCTTTTTATCATCATCTTCAAAATAGATTTGTTTATTTGACGGATGAGAGTGAACAAATAACGAAAATATATTTCCGCGATACAGAAGACTTCCATCAATTGGTTGCTAGTGTGTTTAACCAACAAGTTAGTGAAAAAGCAAAAAACACTGCTTTTTGGCGTAAAAAAAACAACGTCGTTTTACCGGAATTGACGACCCAAAAAATAGAAGCATATGCCGACTACTACGAGGATGGTGTCCTCATGTCTTTATGCAAAATAGGGAAAACCAATTATGGAATTGAAATTAGAAGCTTACCCGATAATATATTTCCAGATGAAGTGCTAGGCGATTTAAAGCATCATTTAAAGAAGCCTGCTGATTTTTTAATCCAACTTTAATGTTAAAACCTTTTGCAATTAGCTGCAAAAGGTTTTTTTATAGAAAAATATTAAGTAGGTACTTGGCTATTTGGGAAACTGTGCGGCAGTGAATAGGAACTTAGGCTTCTTGCTAGCCGCATCTCACAAGAGCCCCCTTTTATACAAAAGGAGGTCGCTACTTCAGCTCATGCAACTCATAAACGCTACAGACGTAGTATCCGCTCTATTTATAAGTCCATAACTTATCCAAGGGTTGCTTATAACTTTGAGTGGTAGTTGCGCGATGTTTAAAAAAAACAGGTCCTAATCCTTGGCGTCTCAATCCAAGTAAACTTGCTATTTTAAGAATTAGTTGCTTTCTAGGTAGATTTGATTGCTTTCAATGAACAATCTGTTGCCCTTAGCCATTTATTGGATTTACACAGTCGAAAAACTGTTGATTATATTGTTTTTAGCAAGTCGATCATAAAAAAGTATTTACTTTTGATTTTCGCTGCAGCCGTCGACTCCTGCCGGATGAGTGGGCTAATGAGACATTCAACGACGCCCTAAGCGTCGGGAATGGCTCATCGCTCACCCGGCGGAAAGCGTACGACTGCAGCGAAAATCATAGCGGTAACCTTTATAAAACTTTTACCTCGAAGTTTCCCTATAATGCGACATACAGCATATGTAAACTTCTTAGCCCATTTTGTTATTATTATTTCCTTAATCCTTCTTGTGCTAAAATGAGTGAATGTAATAGAACAGAGGTGTTTATAAGTGGCTTGGTTATTATTAATCATTGCAGGATTAACGGAAATCGTTTGGGCGATTGGCCTTAAAGAAGCGAATGGCTTTACGGAGCTAGTGCCTTCTATCATTACAATCGTCTTTTTAGTCGTAAGTTTTTTCATATTTGCAAAAGCAATGAAGACGATTCCAATTGGAACGGCATATGCTATTTTTACAGGGATCGGTGCTGCGGGAACTGTAATTGTAGGGATTCTATGGTTTCATGAGGAAGTCAGCTTCGGTAAGCTATTCTTTTTAGGTGTTTTACTCTTTGGCATCATTGGGCTAAAGCTAGTGGATGATGAAGAGGAGGTTGCTTAATGGAGTGGATTGTGTTAATTGTTGCAGGTATATTCGAAGTAGCATTCGTGGTCAATATGAAGCTCTCAGATGGTTTTAAAAATGTGAAATATACCATTTTTACTGTTATTTCAGCTTCTTTAAGCTTTTTCCTCTTATCACTTGCTCTAAAAGATATTGCGGTAGGCACTGGATATGCAGTATGGACGGGAATTGGAGCAGCTGGAAGTGTATTGGTAGGTATGTACTTTTTCCATGAGAAAAAAAGCTGGAAAAAGTTATTCTTTTTAAGCTGCATTATTTTTGGTGTGGTAGGCTTGAAATTATTCGGATAGGTGTTCATCTAATGATACGGTCCGTGATAAACTAGTAGTATCCCAAAACGTGGAGGTTAGTTAAAAATGAAAATAAAATTAGGCTTATTATACGGTGGTAAATCTGCTGAGCATGAAGTGTCGTTACTTACAGCAAGAGCAGTATCCCAAGCGATAAATTTTGAAAAATACGAAGTATATCCAATATATATAACAAAGACAGGTGAATGGATAAAAGGAAGTGTTTTGACAGGTCCTGCAGAATCCGTTGAAACCCTAAAGCTTGGGGAGACAGTAAGCAAGCCAAATAATATTTCAAGTTTCTTACCCGTAGAAGGAAACGATAACTCTCAGCTAGATGTTATTTTTCCGTTGCTACATGGTCCAAATGGTGAAGACGGCACTGTGCAAGGTTTACTAGAAGTGTTGAATTTGCCTTATGTCGGAAATGGTGTTCTTGCATCTGCTGCTGGAATGGATAAAGTAGTCATGAAGCAACTTTTTGAAGTAGCAGGATTATCCCAAGTTCCTTACGTGCACTTCATTCGTAAAGAGTGGAAGAGTAATCAGGAGACGCTTATTCAAAAAATGGAAGAAAGCTTAAAGTGGCCATTGTTCGTTAAACCAGCTAATCTGGGATCGAGCGTAGGAATAACAAAAGCTACGAACAGAGAAGAGCTGATTAAAGCAGTGGAATTAGCCTTCAAATATGATCGTAAAATTATTGTAGAACAAGGCATTAAAGCACGTGAATTAGAAATGAGTGTGCTAGGAAATGACAATCCAAAATGTTCTATAGCTGGGGAAGTATTGCCTACAAAAGATTTTTATGATTACGAAGCAAAATATGAAGATGGTACGACGAACTATGCTATACCAGCTGTAATATCTGATGATTTGCTTGAGAGAATGGAAGATGCAGCGATTCGTGCATTTAAAGTACTTGATTGTTCTGGGCTTGTTCGTGCCGACTTTTTTGTGACGGATAAGGAAGAAATTATTATCAATGAAGTAAATACAATGCCGGGTTTTACGCCGATTAGTATGTATCCGAAGCTTTGGATAGAGTCTGGTTTATCTTATTCGGGTCTAATTGAAGAATTAATCATGCTAGCTCTAGAACGTTACGAGGAAAAGCAACAGCTTGAGCATTCGAAGGACGGAGAGTGAGCAACTTGAAGAAAAGCTTAGCAGAAATCGCAAACTGGTTAGGGGAAGAGGTTTCTTTTGAAAATAATCCTCTAGTTACAGGCGTTTCGATTAATACAAGAACATTGCAGCCCGGCGATTTATTTATCCCTTTTCGTGGGGAAAATGTAAATGGCCATCGTTTTGTGCAAGATGCATTTGATAAAGGAGCAGCAGCGTCTCTTTGGTTAAAGGATGAACCAAATCCTCCAAAGGATGTTCCGCTTTTATTTGTCGAAAGTGGCGAAAAAGCACTACAGCAAATGGCGGTAGCGTACCGGGAAGAATTGAATGCAACTTTTATAGGAATTACAGGATCAAATGGTAAAACGTCAACGAAGGATTTAGTGGCAGGGATTCTATCTCCATATTTCCGTGTGAAAAAGACGGAAGGTAATTTTAATAATGAGCTAGGATTACCTTTAACAATTCTTGCCCTTGATGAAGATACGGAATTTGCTGTATTGGAAATGGGGATGAGTTCATTTGGTGAAATAGAGTTTCTATCCAAGCTTGCTAAGCCAAAGTATGCGGTTATTACAAATATAGGCGAAGCGCATATGCAAGATCTCGGCTCACGCGAAGGAATTGCAAAAGCAAAGTTTGAAATTATTGCAGGCTTACAAGAAGCCGGAAAGCTTTTCTATGATGGCGATGAACCATTACTACGTCCATTTATAGAAAATACCCCATCCCTACATTCCATTTCTTTTGGTACAGAGGAAGCCAATGATCTGCGTATTGTAGAAGTGACATTTACCGAACAAGGAAGTAAGTTTCGTACAGACGGCTTGATCAATGAAGAGATGTCCATTCCTATTCTTGGAGAGCATCAAGTGAAAAATACATTAGCGGCTCTATTGATCGCACAAGAAGTAGGGCTTACTTCCGAGCAAATGCGGGTAGCATTAAAGGAAATCGTATTGACCGATATGCGTATGCAAGTAATAGAGGCAGATAATGGAGCAATTTTCATTAATGATGCTTATAATGCAGCGCCAACATCGATGAAAGCAGCGATTTCTTTTGTAGAGAAGTCGACGATTAAATCAGATAAATGGCTCGTACTTGGTGATATGCTGGAACTTGGCGAAAATGAAAAGCAATATCATGAAGAGATGAGCGCCTATATCTCAGATAAAGTGTTTACTGGTGTTTGTTTATATGGACCGAGAATGGAGTGGCTATATAAGAAATTACTAGAGCAGTTTAAGGATAAACAGCTTGTCTGGGTAGAAAATGAATATGAGCAAATCATTTCGCACTTAAGACAAAGAATAGATGCAGACTCCATTGTTTTAGTAAAAGGGTCACGTGGTATGAAGCTAGAACAGATCATCGAACCGTTTAAAAAGTAAAATTTAGAAAGGGGTAGGGCAATATGAAAACAGGCGTCCTTTGTATTCACGGTTTTACGGGTGGACCATATGAAGTACAGCCATTCGTAGAATTTTTACAGGAAAGGACAGACTGGACAATTATTGTCCCTACACTTCCTGGTCATGGTGAAACGTTGGAATTACAAAAGCTAACTGCGGAAAATTGGTTGATGGCTGCAGAGCTAGCATTAAGAAAACTTCTAAAAGAAGTGGACAAGGTATACATTGTTGGATTTTCAATGGGTGGGATTATTGCCATGTACTTGGCAATCCGGTATCCAATTGCCAAACTTATTTTGTTAAGTGCAGCAGCTAAATATATTTATCCTACCCAACTCCTGCAAGATATTAAAGAAATGGCAAAAGAAGCAGTGGAAGGAAAACTTGAGGATAATATATTGTACAAGCGATACAGCTCTAAATTTAAAGAAACACCGATTCGGGCGACGCTTGAATTTATCCGTTTAGTACGTATAGTTGAACCCTATTATAGCCACATTAAAATACCAGTCTGTTTAGTCCAGGGTAAAAAAGATGGCATTGTCCCTTATACAACCGCTGAGTTTTTATTTGACCAAATTGGTTCAGAGGAAAAAGAACTGATCTTTTCCGAAACAGGTAAACACCATATTTGTTACTGTGAGGATTGCGAAGACTGGTTTAATCGTGCGTTAAATTTTTTAACCGAAAAAGGAGTGGATAATTAAACTAATAATTATAACAGTTGCTATTTCGTTGCAACGAGTAATAAGGCATGATATACTACGTTTAGAGCAATGGATACATTTTGTGTGAAGACTCTTCAGCTTTTAATTGAAGAGTACTTTTTTTTGAACATAACGGTTTGTTTAGGCAGTAGGGATTAAATCTCTCACAAACGAACCGCTCGGCAAAAGACCGGGCTTTCCCTTTATATAAGACCCCTCTGAACTGTAAACCACAGAGAATTTTAAGTAACGGAAACGTTCCTCGTATAGGCTCGAATTTGCCGCAATTTCATCTGAAAATGTAACCATTTGTCAAAACACAAGAAAAAGGAGATTAAAATTTTGACAAATTTTTCAGAATTAAATATTAGTGCTTCTACATTGAAATCCGTTCAACGTATGGGATTTGAAGAAGCAACACCAATCCAAGAAGGTACTATTACACATGCTATGGGTGGACGCGACGTTATCGGTCAAGCACAGACTGGTACGGGTAAAACTGCTGCATTTGGTATCCCTATGATTGAAAAAATCGATACTAAAAATCCTAACATTCAAGCGTTAATCATCGCTCCAACACGTGAACTTGCAATCCAAGTTTCGGAAGAGCTATATAAATTAGGGTATGATAAAAAAGTCCGTCTATTATCTGTTTATGGAGGCCAAGAGATTGGTCGTCAAATTCGCGCCCTTAAAAATAAACCACAAGTAATCGTTGGTACACCTGGTCGTATTTTGGACCATATTAACCGTCGTACATTGAAACTTGATCAAGTTCAAACACTTATCTTAGACGAAGCAGATGAAATGCTTAACATGGGATTCATCGAAGACATCAATACAATTTTAGAAAGTGTTCCTGATGAGCGTCAAACGCTATTGTTCTCAGCTACAATGCCAGGACCTATCCGTAAAATTGCAGAGAGATTCATGAAAGATCCAGTTGAAGTAAAGATCAAGTCTAAAGAAATGACTGTTGAAAACATTGAGCAATTCTTTGTAAAAGCGCATGAGCGTGAAAAATTTGATATTTTATCACGTATTCTAAACGTGCACCAACCGGAACTTGCAATTGTTTTTGGTCGTACAAAACGTCGTGTTGATGAATTAGCGCACGCATTAAGCATCCGTGGTTACCTTGCAGAAGGAATTCATGGTGATTTGAGCCAAGCGAAACGTATGTCTGTATTAAAACAATTTAAATCAAATAAAATCGATATCCTAGTTGCAACTGACGTAGCTGCGCGTGGATTAGATATTTCTGGTGTAACACATGTTTACAACTTTGATATTCCACAAGATCCTGAAAGCTATGTACACCGTATCGGTCGTACAGGTCGTGCAGGGAAAAATGGAGTAGCTGTAACATTCGTAACACCAAGAGAAATGGGTTACTTACGTATCGTTGAAGATACAACGAAAAAACGTATGACTCCTCTTCGTCCACCAAGTTCAGACGAAGCACTAGTTGGTCAACAACGTGTAGCAATTGAATCGTTAACAGAAATCGTGAATAAAAATGATTTAGGTGATTACCGTACACTTGCTGCGGAAATGCTTGAAAAGTTTGAAGCGGTAGATGTAATTGCTGCAGCTTTAAAATCAATGACAAATGAGCCGGATGATACTCCGATTGCTCTTTCTGAAGAGCGTCCATTACCTGCACGCAGAGAGCGTAGCGGTGGAGGCGGTTCTCGCTCTGGTGGTGGTTACAAAGGTGGATCTCGTTCTGGCGGACGTAGCTCATCAGGACGCTCAGGCGGCGATCGCGGATTTTCTCGTTCAGGTGGCGGTTCACGTCCTAGCAGCTCGCGTCGTAGTAGCGGTCCACGTGACGGTTCTACTCAACGTAGCACTAGAACTCGTTCACCACGTAACGAAAACTAAAATAATATTTGTTTATAAGATGAATCGCGCATTTCGATGCGGATTCATCTTTTTTTATTCGGACATTCACCCAGCTAAAACATTCTTCTATAATTTGAAACATTTCCCCGCTGAAATCGTATACAATACAAGGGAAGAGGTGTTGATAATGAGAACAGAACCAATAAATAGAATATCTAAAAAAGGACTTCGTGTATGGAGAATCTATGGGGTTTTCCAAACACTAATAGCGTTGTTACTAGGTATAGGAGTGGGGATTATAAACTTCTTTACTGGTGAGTACATTTGGCTGTACATAGTAGATGTCGTAATTGTACTAATTATTGCATACTTACTCATTTATTTATTTCCAAAAGTCAGATGGACGCGGTGGAGATATGAAGTAAGAGAGCAGGAAATAGAACTACAGCACGGCTTGTTTGTTGTAAAGCGGACTTTAGTGCCAATGGTTCGTGTCCAGCATGTCGACACAGAACAAGGGCCAATTTTACGAAAATATGATTTAGCTTCTATTACAATTTCCACAGCAGCAACAAATCATACGATACCGGCACTAATTACCGCAGAAGCGGATGAACTACGTGGCAGAATTTCTGTACTTGCAAGGGTGGCGGAAGATGATGTCTAAAGAAAAAAATAAATTACATCCAATTTCTGCAGTTATAAACTTTGTAAAAGTATTAAAAGAAATGATAATCCCTTTTATTGTAGTTATTGCGTTGAATGGTTTTGGAGGAAGGGATGGTGCTGGCGATTGGTCCTCCTATATTACCTATGGCATCTATGGAATAATGCTAATCTTTTTGTTGGTTAGTGGCATTATCAAATGGAAACGATTCAGATATTGGTTTGAAGAAGAGGAGCTTCGTATCGAGTATGGTTTATTCGTAAAGAAAAAGCGATATATTCCTTTTGAGCGTATACAAAGCTTGAACTATACGGAAGGCATTTTCCATAGACCGTTTGGACTTGTAAAGGTAAAAGTAGAAACAGCTGGCGGCGGAGCGACAAAGGAAGCGGACGCCGAGTTAACAGCCATTACAAAAGCAGCAGCAGAACAGATTAAACTGGAAATGCTACAAGCAAAAAATAAATTAACGGAACCAATAGACGACTCTGCGGAAGTACAACAAGTAGTAAAAGTGGAAAGGCAGTCCATTTTTAAGATGTCTCCGAAAGACTTATTTGTGCTTGCAAGTACTTCTGGTGGGGTGGGAGTATTTTTCTCTGGGTTAGCTGTCTTTGTTTCTCAATTTTCAAATGTCATTCCATATGAAGCGATTTATGAAGAAATAGTAGTATTTATTCGTTTTGGTGCACTCATTGTGGCATTGGTTGTTTTTGTTGTGTTGTTAATCGCTTGGATTGTTTCCGTTGTACTTACTTTTATAAACTACTACGAATTTACGATTATAGTAGAAGATGAAGAAATTATTATTACGAGAGGGTTGTTAGAGAAGAAAAAAGTAACGATCCCACTTTCCCGAATTCAAGGGGTAAGAGTTGTTGAAAATCCCCTGCGTCAGCTAATGGGCTATGCATCGGTAATTGTCGATAGTGCTGGAGGTTCTTTAGCGGAAAAAGATGAAAAAATACGTTTGCTTCCACTTATTAAAAAAACGAAGATAACGCCAATTTTACAAGAAATATTTCCAGAGCTTCAGTTTGATCCTATCCTCACGAAAGTACCGAAAAGGTCAAGAAAGTTTTTCTATCGATTAGATTATATATGGATGATCCCGGTTGCTGGGGCAGTTAGTTATTTCTTTTTTCCTTTTGGATTACTTTCGCTTTTGTTATTCCCACTAAGCTATGGTCTGGGTGTTTGGCAACAAAAAACAGCAGGCTATTATTTGAATGAACGTCAGCTGGTGATACAATATCGACTCTTCAGTAAAGTAATAGTATGGATGGAGAAAAGAAGGATTCAGTCTATGACGGAGCGTGCAACCCTTTTTCAAAAGAAAGCAAACGTTTCATCTATTATTACAACGATTAAATCTGGTGTTTCGGGAGCGTCTACAACAATCCCACATATCGAAAAAACGGATGCAGAAATGATTTTAAATTGGTACGAACCCCATCGAAAAATAACCATAGAAAAAGAACAGCCACTAGACTAGGCTGTTCTTTTCTTATGCTTTTGGAAAGTATAGGTTAGATGAGATGGTAAGTCACTGTTTAGGGAAACTGCGAAGTAGGTAGTTGAAGAAGTTGTCCGCTAGATTTTCACTGCAGTCGTACGCTTTCCGCCGGGTGAGCGATGAGCCATTCCCTCCGCTTAGGGCGTCGTTGGAATGTCTCATTTTGCTCCCTCATCCGGCAGGAGTCGACGCCAGCAGCGAAAATCTATAATAACTGCTTGTTTATTCATTATCGGCTTGCTAAAACCAACTATCAGTTTCTAAACTGGGTAAATCCAATAAATGGTGGAGTACGAGAATATCCACTGTGACTGCGATAAACTAGCCCCTGAACACGACAAAGTCGATGCTTTTTGTAAAGCCATCCCCAATAATGCACCATTATTCTCTGCGTCTCACTCCAAGTAAACTTGTTTTATGAATAATTGGTTGCTCTCAGACTGCCTCTAGTTGCTCTCAACAGACGTTTGGTTGCTCTCAGAATAGAACTGGTTGCTTTCGCCAGTTTTTGATTGCCATTAGCCATTTTCTGGGAGATATTTATTCTGTCGCTACATAATTGGAGGGATTTAGTGCGGCCGCGCGAGACTCCTGCGGGAAAGCGAGGCAGACGAGACCCTGCAGTCGCTTGCGACGAAGCGACTCGGCGCTCGCCCGCGGAAAGCGAAGCGCCGCCGTGCTAAATCCAAGTGGTCACTTTCTTCCACTACCTACTACGCAGTTTCCCTAGAATGTCATCCTCTGACTTTTCTTTTAAGAGATAGAGCGCAATAAGATAACATAGAAAAAAGAGGCTTATCATGACCTCAGTCACGATAAGTCTCTTTTAAGGATCAAACGGTATAATAATCAGGAAGTCCATCCCAAAACCTGTGAAAGGAATAGGATTTTTATTCTTTTTACTTCACTGCTCTAAGCTTACTTTTACGTTTTCTCCAAGCAGCAATTCGTTTGGGATGAAAATAGATAATGCCAATAATAAAACCTGTGATTAGACCTGCAATATGTGCAGTGGCATTAATATTAGGCTGAAGAAATGTCATAATAACACCAATAACAATAATAGGGACAATGATTTGCTTAAGCTGTGGCAATAGATTTCTCGTATAGTAAACTAAAGCTCCAAAGGCACCAAGAATACCATAAATAGCTCCACTAGCACCTACGCTTACATAGTTCCAATCGTGTATTAAATATGTAGCAATACTACCGACTAAACCAGCTAACAAATAGATGGTTAAGAAACGAGCTTTACCTGCAATTTGTTCTAGCTCTGGTCCAAATAGATAAAGAGAGAACATATTGAATAACAAATGAAAAAAAGTCGCATGTAAAAACAAGGGGGTAACTAGACGCCAATATTCCCCTTCGCTTATAAGTAAGTTAAAGTGAACACCCTGAGAGTAGATCGCGTCTCCCAGAACGGGGATATTTGTTAAAATATAAATAACAATATTTATAGCAAGCAGAGTAGAAACGACTGGATAGAATTTAATGTATTGTTTGAAATTTTCTGTTCTTGTAAACATTATTTCACCTCGATTTTTCTACTAATATTATAGCTTGGATAAGCCACATTTGAAAAGGAGAAACCCTTATGATTACTGGAATAGGTTTAGACATAACCGAATTATCGAGGATAAAAAAAATAAAAGAAAAAACGAGTAAATTTGAAGCACGTATTTTAACGAATCAAGAAATTGCTCAAATGCAAAATTTATCTGCTTCGCGACAATTAGAATATCTAGCGGGACGATTTGCAGCAAAAGAAGCATTTTCGAAAGCGTTAGGAACGGGAATAGGAAAAGAATGTAGTTTTCATGATATTGAAATACTCAAGGAAAATAACGGGAAACCAAGTCTTTATTTTAAAGGAAACCAAGTGAATGGCTTTGTCTCAATAACGCATACAAAAGAATATGTAGCTGCTCAAGTAATTCTCCAATCATAACCGGTCGTCCAACTACATACAATGAACGAACGCAGTGATAATAGAAAGGATGGACTGATTGAAAAGCCGAGTGGCCAAACTGTTATTTGTATTAGCAATGATGATCCTGGTACTATCTGCATGTGGAGCTGAGTCAAAAGAAGATGTATTAAAAAAATTGAGTAATAAGTGGGTGGATGCAAAAGGATATGAGTTAACTGCGGAGATGAGCATCTTAACTGGTCAAGAGCCGAGAGTGTATGACGTGGAAGTTTGGCATACAAAGCCTGATTTTTATCGCGTGAAAGTATCCGATGCAAATGCGGAAAATACACAAATGATCGTACGTAACACAGAGGGAGTTTTTGTTGTAACACCAGCGCTTAACAAAACGTATAAGTTTCAAAGTAACTGGCCAGCGGAAAATAGCCAAGCATACCTAATAGGTTCGCTTGCGCAAGATATTAAAAAAGATAAAAATTCTACGTTTAAAGAAGAAGGAAACAACTATGTATTTGAAACGAAAACATCTAATAATCACAAAAACATGCTACCAACACAAAGAATCTACATTGATAAAAAGACTTTATTGCCAAAAGACGTTGCAATCCTGAATGAAAATAAAGAAGAACAAATTCATATAAAATTCAAACAGGTATCACTTGGTAAAGCACATGCAGCAGGAGATTACAAAATTGAACAGTCAGCACCAACTGGAAAAACGGAAGAGGGTACTGTAGAAGCTTCCGCGGAAATGGAAAACAAAGAATTTGAAACACATTACCCAATGATTAAGTGGGAAGGTGTTCACTTAATCGATGAAAAAGAGATGAAAGTAGACGACGATAGACGAGTTATTTTAACGTTCAGTGGTGAAAAAGAATTTACAATTATTCAGCAGCTAAGCGATCCAAGCGTATCTTCTACAATCCCAGTTTTCGCACCAGGGGATCCTGTAGATTTAGGTGTAGCTGTTGGAGCGGTAACAGATCAATCGCTTACTTGGGAACAGGACGGAATGTCATTCTTCATCGCATCTACATCATTAACTAAAGAAGAAATGATTGAAGTAGCATCATCTATGACGATAGCTGGATTGAAATAAATTTCTATTTGACGACTTCTTCTCACTAGTAGGATAATGAAACGAATAATAGTAAAACATACGGAAAAAGAGGGAAGTCACATGTCTCAGCCATACTACCGTCCAACATTTATTCAAGTAAATTTACAATCTATTAAGTCTAATATCAAGCATTTAAAAGACAACTTACCAAAGCATACGAGCATAATGGCTGTCGTAAAAGCAAATGCATATGGCCACGGGGCAATTGAAGTTGCAAATGCAGCCTTACAAGCAGGAGCTACTCAATTAGCCGTCGCCTCACCGGAGGAAGCAGTTCAGTTAAGAGATGCAGGAATTACTGCTGATATACTTGTTCTTGGAGCTTCCCCGATCTCTTTTTTACCCATTGCATCAGAACGCAACATCACATTAACAGCATATTCCTACGAGTGGTTATTTGCTACACGTCATTTTACAAAAACATTTAAAACGCATATTAAAATCGACAGTGGCATGGGCCGAATCGGCTTTGTACAGCAGGAAGAATTGCAGAAAGCACTTGCTTTTGTACATGATAGAAAGTGGATAAATGTAACGGGGGTTTTTACCCATTTTTCGACAGCGGACGAAGAGGACGATACTCATTTAAAGAAACAAATCATTACATTCGAGCAGATGCTTGATTTATTTGAACAACGACCGGCGATTGTCCACACTTCCAATAGTGCTGCTACGCTTAGAATTCCCAGTCAACATTGGGATGCTGTACGTTTTGGGATATCGATGTATGGAATCGCACCGTCACCTTGGATTGATGAAAACCTCCCATTTCCATTAGAAAAAGCACTTTCATTACATACGGAAGTAGTGCATGTGAAGAGAGTGAAAAAAGGTACTCCGATTGGCTATGGTGCATCATATATGGCTTCATCGGATGAATGGATTGCAACCCTTCCGATTGGTTATGCAGATGGATTTCTTCGAAAATTGCATAACCAATCGGTATTAATAAAAGGAAAAAGAGTGCCGATCGTCGGAAAGATTTGTATGGACCAGTGTATGATCCGTTTAGACGAAAAGGTGGATATCGGTGAAAAAGTAGTGTTGCTAGGGAAACAAATGAATGAAGAGATTAAGATAGAAGAATGGGCAAACGCTTTGCAGACAATACCATATGAAATTTGCTGCACTTTTTCCAATAGACTTCCTAGATTATATAGTGAATAATTCTTCGACAAAACTCGAACTTAGTGAATGATTTGTCTAACCATTTCTTATAATGTCTTTTATTATGCCTCTAGTAATGGTAAGATTAAGTATATTGTCATATAGGGAAATGTTTTGTCGGAGGTGTTTGCTGTGGTAAGTGGAAAAAAGAAAAAGGAAGCAGTTATAGAGCTTCCAAAGCAAATGGTTAATGAAGGAGTAAAGGTTGTCAAACAATCATTCGCTACTAGTGAAAATATAGCTCGTGTCCAAGCAAATGAATACATTAAGAAAGGCCAGGCAAATCTTATAAGAGAAGCGATGATGAAAGGTTATGTTGAAATGTCTCATATAAACTTATCCATAAGTTCGGAATGTTTACATGCGGAATATGAAGCGCAACATACGACAGAGCGACTCGTAAGTGGAGGATGAAAACTTGATCGTAAAACGTGGGGACGTTTTTTTTGCAGATTTATCACCTGTAATCGGGTCTGAGCAAGGTGGAACCAGACCCGTTTTGGTGATTCAAAATGATATAGGAAATCGATTCAGTCCTACTGTTATCATTGCAGCAATAACCGCACAAATTCAAAAAGCAAAATTACCAACACATGTGGAAATCAATGCGAAACAGTATGATTTTGAACGAGATTCGGTTATCTTGTTAGAACAATTGCGTACAATAGACAAATCTAGGCTGACGGATAAAATTACTCATTTAGATGAAGATGTTATGTGTGAAGTTGATCATGCATTAGGTATTAGCTTAGGGATTGTAAAATTTTAATACATAGACAAAACGCAATGTGTAGCCGACAAATACGCATTGTGTTTTTTATTTTTTACCTTAAAAGATGTAAATCAGCTCACTATTCGTTAAACTATAGTTACGACTACTTAAAAGAGGAGATGTAAGTTAAAGCATGAATAGAGAAATAGCAATATACATCCAAAAAAACATTGATAAAATTTTAGAAAGATGGAAAGCAAAGATGGAGGACGATCAAGACGACCGTTTCTTTCAAATAATGTCCGATCAAGTCATTGATACTACTGTTCGCGAATTCGGGGAGCTAATGGTTTCTAGTTTAACGGCAAGTGAAGAAACCTATGATGAAAAGCTGAAGGATTTTTCTGTTCAAATTGTTCGTTATGGTTGGTCGATCACTTTTGTCCTTAGAGCTCTTAATAATTTTTCAGAAGTAATTTACGAAGAAATGGAAGAAGAGGGATCACTAAATGAAAGCAATTATAAATCATTTAGAGAAGTACTGACAAATTGGATAACACCACTTAATCAGAGTGTCGTCGATGCATATTCAAAAGTATGGGAAAAAACTGTGAATTTACAAAAGATTGCTTTGCAAGAACTATCAGCATCGCTGATTCCCGTATTTGATAAGATCTCTGTCATGCCGTTGGTAGGTACGATTGATACCGAACGTGCAAAACTCATTATGGAAAACTTACTACAGGGTGTGGTGAAACATCGTGCAGAGGTTGTGCTGCTTGATATCACCGGTGTACCAGTGGTAGATACGATGGTTGCACATCATATTATCCAGGCGGCAGATGCCGTTCGTTTAGTAGGTGCCAAATGTATGCTGGTAGGAATTCGTCCAGAAATTGCACAAACAATAGTAACACTTGGTATAAATTTGACTGACTTTACTACGACAAGTACGTTGCAAAGAGGAATGGAACAAGCCCTGGCTTTAACAAATAGAGCAATTGTAGAGGTGAACGTAAAATGATGACAAGAATTCCAATTTTAAAATTAAGAGAATGCCTAATCGTTTCAATTCAATGGGAATTAGATGATCAAACTGCGTTAGCATTTCAAGAAGACTTGTTGGCGAAACTGCACACGACTGCTGCAAGAGGAGTAGTACTTGACTTGACTCCAATCGACTTTATCGATTCGTTTATCGCAAAAGTACTAGGAGATGTCATTAATATGTCGGGGTTAATGGGGGCAAAAGTAGTCATAACTGGTATTCAGCCTGCTGTTGCCATTACATTAATCGAGCTGGGTATTAGATTAGAGAATGTGGTAACAGCACTAGATTTAGAAAATGGATTGGAAAAATTAGAACGAGAATTGGAGGACTAGTCCATTATGAACTTAAGGTCTTCTGTTGATATCATAACTGAGTGGGATATTGTTGCTGCTAGACAGCTTGGAAGAAATGAAGCGAAGGATGTAGGTTTCGGTACAGTTGACCAAGCTAGGATTACAACAGCGATTAGTGAACTTGCTCGTAATATTTATTTATATGCAGGAAAAGGTAACATAGAAATAAAACAAATTGCAGAAGGCAATCTTAAAGGGTTACAAGTCATTGCATCTGACAAAGGCCCCGGTATAGCAGATGTCCGTAAGGTGATGGAAGATGGATTTACAACATCTGGTGGATTAGGAGCTGGACTTCCGGGGGTAAAGCGGCTAATGGATGACTTTAAGATTGAAACAGTTTTTGGAGAAGGTACGGTGATTAGTGCAACAAAGTGGTTGAGGTAAGGAAGGTGAAGTAATATGGAAGAATTTAAACGACAATATAAAAAGATATTAGAACAGTATATATTGAAACAGACGGAACATAATTTATATGAAGGTCAAAATATTAGCAGACAACTTATACAAAAAAATATCTCTCCTGAGGAAGTAATTAGTATACATAAGGCATCACTAGAAGAGATTATGTCTGATTTAGATGGAGATGTACAGCATTCTTTTGATTTACTCATTGAAGTAATGATACGTTATGGACTGGCACTTAAAGAACATCAGACGTTGATACAAAAACAGCAAAATATTAAGATGGAAATGGAACTTGCTGCTAATGTGCAACAAACATTGTTAAAAACGAAAGTACCAAAAGAAATAGATCTAGATATCGGTATTATTACTGTTCCTGCCAAAGAAATGAATGGAGACTATGCACACTTTTTACATGACAACACACATGTAGGCATAGCAGTAGCAGATGTTATCGGAAAAGGTATTCCTGCTGCACTATGTATGTCCATGATTAAATACGGGATGGACAGTTTAGACGGGGCAGAAACAGATCCAGTAATTGTTTTAGATGTGATCAATCGAATCGTAGAGAAAAGTGTAAGCGACTCAATGTTCATTTCCATGTTTTATGGAAAGTATGATACTTCAAAAAGTGAATTTACGTATGCTTCGGCTGGACATGAACCTCCACTTTTTTACTGCTCAGAGACGTCCAGTTTTACCGAGCTACAAGCAAAAGGTTTACTCTTAGGCGTTATTCCAAATGTAAAATATGAACAACATTCCATTACCCTAAACAAAGGCGATTTTGTTGTAATGATGACAGACGGGGTAACAGAATGTCGTTCTAAAGAAGGCTTCATCGAACAAAAAACGATTATGGATATTATTGAAAATGTTAGAGATCAGCCTGCCCAAGAAATGGTAGAGTATGTATTTCATAAGTTGGAAGAATTACAAGACTTTGAACAACGAGATGATTTCACCCTTGTGATTTTCAAAAAAGTATAGTTTTTTTCGCAAAGATGTTTAACTTTAGTTGAATCGTGGTATTAAGACACTATATAGATAAAACGGGGGATAAAACACATGAATATTTCAGTTGAACTGCATCAAACAGACCTGCTAACAGTTAATGGAGTTATTAAAGGAGAAATTGATGCATTTACAGCACCGACTTTAAGAGAAAAACTTGCAGAAATTGACTTAAAAGAAAACCTACAAGTGATAATAGATTTAACGGATGTTTCCTACATGGACAGCACAGGGCTAGGAGTATTTGTTGGCTTTTACAAGAGCATAAATGCATCAAATAGTCATATGGAGCTAATCGGACTTTCATCTCGTTTAAAACGATTGTTTGATATTACTGGTTTAGGGGAAATTATGGATATTCAAGCGAGCAGTGGAGAGGTGAAAATAGATGAAACCGTTTGATTATGTTGAAATTCGAGTGCCTGCAAAGCCACAATATGTAAGCGTCGCACGTTTAACGATTTCAGGTCTAGCCAATCGTGTTGGATTTACATATGACGAGATAGAAGATTTAAAAATAGCTGCGAGCGAAGCGATTACAAACGCTGTTCAACATGCGTATTCGGAAGAGGAAGATGGCGAAGTTGTCATTGGCTGCGCATTGTATGAAGAAAAAATGGAAATAATGGTAGCCGACCATGGGAAGAGCTTTAATTTCGAAGAAACAAAAGCTCAAGTTGGACCTTATAATGAATCGGAAGAAATATCCTTTTTAAGAGAAGGTGGACTTGGATTATATTTAATCGAGACATTAATGGACGAGGTGAAAGTTCATCAACAGGAAGGTGTAACTGTATTTATGACGAAGCATGTCGGAATAGAGCAGGTGGATGGTAATGTCAAACACATCTCTTCCTAACAAGCAATCCAAGGAAAAAATTCTTGAATGGATAAGTGAATATCAAAAAACTGAGAGTGAAGAAGCTCAGACCAATTTAGTATTAAATTATACAAGATTAGTGGAGTCCATCTCAAGAAAGTATTCAAATGGGAAATCCCATCACGAAGATATTGTACAAGTTGGGATGGTAGGACTGCTTGGTGCAATACGAAGATATGATCCGGCATTCGGTAAAAACTTTGAAGCATTTGCTATTCCAACAATCATAGGTGAGATTAAACGTTTCCTTCGTGATAAAACATGGGCAGTACATGTGCCTCGGAGAATAAAGGAGCTTGGCCCTCGGATCAGAGTGGCTGTAGAAACTTTAACAAGCGAATTCCAACGCTCGCCTTTAGTTCCGGAAATTGCTGAATACTTAAACGTAGAAGTAGAAGATGTATTAGAAGCAATGGAAATGGGAAAAAGTTATCAAGCATTGTCTATGGACCACTCACTTGAATCAGATTCTGATGGAAGTACGATTACATTATTCGATGTAATTGGAAAAACGGACGGGGAGTTCGAAAAGACCGATCAGCGATTACTGGTAGCTAATGCTCTTGGTGTGTTATCTGATCGTGAAAAAGAAGTCATCCAACTTACATACTTAGAGCAGCTGAGCCAGAAAGAAACAGGCGATCGACTTGGAATTTCTCAAATGCATGTTTCAAGAATTCAACGAAAAGCGATAAAGAAATTGCAAGAGGCAATATTAGCGTCAGGTGGAGTAGTGAAGTGAAGAATTTTTCCGACGAAAAAGTTGAGCTGTTAGTATTTCAAGAAGCCAAGACGGGTAATTTAGAATCAGGGGATACATACTATGTGTCGAAAAACGAGAACTTCATGCTATGCGCCATTGCCGATGGTTTAGGAAATGGGCCAATTGCAAAAGAATCTGCAGATATTATCCCTGAGATTCTAGAGAAATATCCCGAAGAATCACTAGATGAATTATTGTTGCGATGTAATGAACGAATGGTTCAAAAAAGAGGCGCAGCTGTTGCAATTGTGAAGATAGATTATCATCTCCAAACTATCTCTTACAGTTGCATAGGGAATATCAAATTTTATATGTACCAACGAGAAACAGATAAAATGTTATATCCCTTACCAGTCATGGGCTATTTATCGGGAAGAAAACAAAAAGTAAAAACACAGACGTATGCATGTAAGAAAAATGACTTATTCATCTTACATTCGGATGGTGTAAACATGAATAGTCCCAAGAAAACGATAAAAAACGCACTTAATGCTAATTGTCTTTATCATTCGGTGCTCAATACAATAGAACATGGCGACGACGCTACATTTATAGTAGGAAGCTTACTCTAGGAGGCATTAGAGTAAGCTTTTTTGTGTTAAAATAAACCTAATAAGGAAAGGGTGTGTTTGTTTTGGAAATGAAGAAAATGCTTCAGCTTGTTTCTAAAGAAACTGGCGTTAAATCATCACAAGCTGAACAGGTTATCAAATTATTAGAAGAAGGAAATACAGTTCCTTTTATCGCACGTTATAGAAAAGAACAAACTGGTTCGTTAGATGAGGTTCAAATAAAAGCAATTGAAGATCGCTACAACTACATACAACAACTAGAGCAGCGAAAAGAAGAAGTGATACGTCTTATTGACGAGCAAGGAAAATTGACAGAAGAACTAAGTAGCGCTATTCAAAATGCAACTGTTTTGCAACGAGTAGAAGATTTATATCGCCCATTCAAGCAAAAACGTAGAACAAAGGCAACGATTGCCAAAGAAAAAGGCTTAGAACCACTTGCGAGTCTATTGATGACCTTTCCAAAAGAGTCAGCTGCTGTTTTAGCAGAAGACTTTTTAAATGAAGAACGAGAAGTACTAACAATAGAAGAAGCTCTACAAGGTGCACGTGACATACTTGCTGAGCAATTTGCGGATGATGCAAAAATTCGAGAACAAATCCGCAATATTTCACGCGTAGACGGACAAATAATAAGTGCTTTGAAAAAGGCGGAATTAGACGAGAAAAACGTCTATGAGATGTATTATGAATACGCAGAACCGGTAAAAAAAATAGTTCCCCATCGTATATTAGCACTTAATCGCGGGGAAAAAGAGGATGTCTTAAAAGTAAGTGTCCAAGTACCGATCAATAAGGTGACGACCGTTATGCAAACAGAGTGGATACCTAATCATTCATCAAGTGATGCAATAGAACATGTAAAACTAGCAATAGAAGATTCCTACAAACGTCTAATTCAGCCATCTGTAGAACGTGAAATTCGAACGGAGCTTACTGAAAAAGCAGAAGCACAAGCAATTCATATTTTTTCAGAGAATCTACGAAACCTTCTATTACAGCCTCCATTAAAAGGGAAAGTGATTCTTGGAGTCGATCCCGCATATCGAACTGGGTGTAAACTAGCGGTAGTTGACGATACTGGTAAACTATTAGAGGTTTCCGCAATCTATCCACATGCACCGAAAATGGATATAGAAGGTTCGAAAAAGAAAGTACTTTCTTATCTTAAAAAGTACCCGATTTCATTAATCGCTATCGGCAATGGTACTGCTTCTCGCGAAACAGAACAGTTTATAGTAAATTGTCTGAAAGAAGCAGAGGGTGATGTTGCCTATGTTATTGTCAATGAGGCTGGGGCGAGTGTTTATTCAGCATCCGAAACCGCAAGACATGAGTTCCCTGATCTTCAAGTGGAGCAGCGAAGTGCTGTATCAATTGCAAGAAGATTACAAGATCCGCTAGCTGAACTAGTAAAAATAGACCCAAAAGCGGTAGGGGTAGGTCAATACCAACATGACGTATCACAGAAAAAGTTATCCGAGTCGCTATCTTTTATAGTAGAAACTGCTGTTAACCAAGTTGGAGTAAACGTAAACACTGCATCTGCATCGCTTTTACAATATGTTTCTGGTCTATCCAAAACGGTGGCAGAAAACGTGGTGAATTTACGTAATGAGCAAGGAAGATTCACTTCTAGAGCACAGCTTAAGAAAATACCTCGTCTAGGTGCCAAAACGTACGAGCAAGCAATTGGATTTTTACGAGTACCAGATGCAAAGAATCCATTCGATGCGACCGGAATTCATCCAGAAAGTTATAAGGCGGCCGAACAAGTTCTAGCAATTGTAGGATTGAAAAAAGAACAAATTGGCTCCAAAGAAGCGGCAGAGGCTTTAAAAAACATTTCAATAGAAGAGGTAAGTGAAGAATTAGAAATTGGGGACATTACATTAAAAGATATAGTAGACACATTGATCAAACCGGCGCGAGATCCACGAGAAGCTTTTCCACAACCTATTTTAAAAACAGATGTGCTTAAAATGGAAGATTTAAAAGCGGGAATGGAACTCCAAGGAACTGTTCGTAATGTAGTCGACTTTGGGGCATTCGTTGATGTCGGTGTCAAACAAGATGGACTTGTTCATATTTCAAAGTTGAAAAAAGGTTTTGTCAAACATCCACTAGATGTTGTCTCATTAGGAGATATAGTAACAGTATGGGTAGATCAGTTCGATGCAAACAAAGGAAGAATTGCACTTACAATGCTTCCTCCAGAACAACAGGTATAATAAATAAGTAGTTGCCAATGTTAAAGCATTGGACAACTATCTTTTAACAATAAAGATCCAGCGCAAGCATCTTGCCTGCAATGCAGTCATAGATGCTTGCATTTTTCAAATAGGGGTGAAAAAGTATGTCAGATGAAAAATTGACTGAATTAGTTTGTAATGTATCAAAAGAAGTTTTTAGGAAAGACTTTCGACATGATGCTTATTTTAATAAACGTCTTCGCACGACAGGTGGGAGATATATGTTAAGAACACATCATATAGAAATTAATCCGCTTGTTTTTGAAAAACATGGGATAGATGAATTGATTGGGGTAATTAAGCACGAGCTTTGTCATTATCATTTACATATAGAAGGAAAAGGGTATAAACATAGAGATGCAGATTTTAGAGAGCTTTTAAAAAGAACTAATTCTCCAAGATTTTGTTCGAATCTTGTAGAGCGGGAGGAGCGGGTAAGAAGTAAAATCTACACATATCAATGTACAAAATGCTCCTTGTTATATAATCGGAAAATTCGTTTAAATACAAGAAAATATAGATGTGGCAAGTGTTTAGGAGACCTCATTTTAGTTTCTTCAAAAAAACTTAAATAAATTTCATAAAAGTAGTTGACGTTTTGTAAAAGGCTCTCTATAATAGAAAAAGTCGAGAAGAACAAAACAACAAAAAATATTCCGAAGTAGCTCAGTGGTAGAGCAATCGGCTGTTAACCGATTGGTCGTAGGTTCGAGTCCTACCTTCGGAGCCATTATATGGCCCCTTGGTCAAGCGGTTAAGACACCGCCCTTTCACGGCGGTAACACGGGTTCGAATCCCGTAGGGGTCATTTCAATTTTATATCTTTAAAGGTCCCGTGGTGTAGCGGTTAACATGCCTGCCTGTCACGCAGGAGATCGCCGGTTCGATCCCGGTCGGGACCGCCATTTTGGGGTATAGCCAAGCGGTAAGGCAACGGATTTTGATTCCGTCATGCCCTGGTTCGAATCCAGGTACCCCAGCCATTTGTACGAGCCATTAGCTCAGTTGGTAGAGCATCTGACTTTTAATCAGAGGGTCGAAGGTTCGAGTCCTTCATGGCTCATCAATTTATTGTTGACAAATTCGATTGATGAGAGTATCATAAGTCTTGTCCAAGTAAAACTACGCGGTCGTGGCGGAACGGCAGACGCGCTAGGTTGAGGGCCTAGTGGGGGATAACCCCGTGGAGGTTCAAGTCCTCTCGGCCGCACCAAAGCACACATTAAGCGCCCGTAGCTCAATTGGATAGAGCGTCTGACTACGGATCAGAAGGTTGTGGGTTCGACTCCTGCCGGGCGCGCCAATTAAACAATAATATTGAATTTTATATATGCGGGTGTAGTTTAGTGGTAAAACCTCAGCCTTCCAAGCTGATGATGAGAGTTCGATTCTCTTCACCCGCTCCATTAATTAAAACCATGAACATTGAAAACTGAACATGCAAAACGTTAAGAAATATAGCTTTTCAGATTAACTTGTTAGTCTGATAGCAAAACAATTATGACATCATTTAATGATGATGCCAGCAAAACAAAATGAGCTTTTTAAGTTCTCTATTATGGAGAGTTTGATCCTGGCTCAGGACGAACGCTGGCGGCGTGCCTAATACATGCAAGTCGAGCGAATGATGAAGAAGCTTGCTTCTTCTGATTTAGCGGCGGACGGGTGAGTAACACGTGGGCAACCTGCCCTGTAGATTGGGATAACTCCGGGAAACCGGGGCTAATACCGAATAATCCATTTCCTCACATGTGGAGATGTTAAAAGACGGTCTCGGCTGTCACTACAGGATGGGCCCGCGGCGCATTAGCTAGTTGGTGAGGTAACGGCTCACCAAGGCGACGATGCGTAGCCGACCTGAGAGGGTG